>CAMZKI010000033.1 GCA_947311125.1 uncultured Chlorobiota bacterium | reverse complement strand
TTAACAGGTGCAAAGCATCGTTTTCTTTCAACTTGGAGTTTATTATCTTTCTTTTATTTATCAGTGCTTTTGAGAGTTCTTTTGCAAAAGTAACTTCGTTCATATTCTCCAGTTCTTCTTCCGTAAATCTGGTATGAAAATCTTCCGAAATAGGTTTTACTATACATTCACACTTTAAAGAATCGGATTTATTGTCAGGATTACTGCAATACCTTTCTTCCAAACCTGATATAGTATGAACTCCGGTTAAATAAATATACCCGAAAAGTCCTCCGGCAAGAAGTAAAATAACAACAATAAGAATTTTAAATGCTTTTTTTGTCAAAAATCTTACGATTATAATTAAAACTATCAAAGCAATTGCACCGATAATAATGGTTTCTTTATCCATAAAACAAAATTTTGTAATAAGTTTGCGTCAAATTTCTAAATGTAAAATTAGAAAAAAATATCTAACCTGAAATTATAAACCGTAAAAAATGAGTAACAATAAAAAATACAAACAAAAGAATCAAACAAACAAATATCCGGACAAAAAAACTAAAAAATCGAACTCCGGTGAAAAAGTTCGTTTAAATAAATATTTGGCAAATGCCGGAATTTGTTCCAGACGAGATGCCGACAAACTTATTACAGACGGCTTTATTAAAGTAAACGGAAAAGTTGTTACCGAACTCGGAACAAAGATAAAGAAAACGGATACGGTGAAATACAAAAATAAAGTTGTAAACTTTGAAAAACCTGTTTATATACTATTAAACAAACCTAAAGGTGTTCTCACTACGGTTTCTGATGACAGAGGAAGAAAAACGGTGCTTGACTTTTTCAGGAATAAAATTCAGGAACGAATTTATCCTGTCGGCAGATTGGACAGGGATTCTACCGGCATTTTGCTTTTGACCAATGACGGAGATTTAACAAAGCAACTGACACACCCTAAATATAATAAAAAGAAAATATACCGTATTTTTCTTGATAAAGATTTAGAAAAAAAAGATGCCGATAAACTTGTTGAAGGAATAGAACTCGAAGACGGATTTATGAAATTTGACACCCTCGCCTATCCTGATCCGAAAAACAAAAAAGACATAGGCGTAGAAATACATTCAGGCAGAAATCGTATTATACGACGAATGTTTGCCGAATTAAATTACACGGTTTTAAAACTCGACAGAGTATATTTTGCAGGGCTTACAAAAAAAGATATAAAACGCGGAAAATGGCGTTTTTTAACACAACGTGAAATTTTAACCCTTAAAAAAGGAAGCTACGAATAGTTTGGGACAATATTTGCAATACTATCTTTAAAACCAAAACAATTTAACAAAATGAAAAGATTGCTTTTAATATTTATTGCCTTAATTCCTTTACAGGCTTTAGGTCAATTATACTACTATCCTATAACTGACACAAATATTAAAGAAAAACAAAAATTCTTTTTTGTCGACAACCATGAAATACTGTGGGAATTAAAAATCAGAAAAGACGTTAAGCCTATTATCAAAGACCTACCCTACAATACCATAAAATATTATAAATATGTAACCCCTGCCGAATATCTTATTACGGATGATTACATTTTTTTTCCGAACGATAAAAGCCTTTTAGTTTTAGACAGAAAAGGAAAACTTGTAATGAATATGATTGCTCCGCGCAAACAATTATTTGACAGCACCGAAAACAGCAAGTTTTACATATCAACACCCGGAGGAAAATGTGAAGGTAATGCAGGAAAAGGTTACTTTATGGAATTTTGCGGTAATTATTTATTTTACGTTACAGGCAACAAAATGATTTGTATGAACCGTAAAAATTTTGAAATCATTGAAGAATATGACTTTAAAGACTTTAAAAACAAAGCAAAATTTCCCTCGCACAAATATATTTTCGAAGCAGTTGAATTTAAAGTTGAAATTGAAGGAAAAGACGAAAATTAAAGCCTTACATCAATAAATCAGAGCTATATCAATACCGAAAATGCTATTTTGTCCGAAGAATCTACAACTTTAAGGCAAAAGCTTGTAAAAAGCGACATTAGCTTTGCTCCGGCTTTTATTACTTTAGAATCTGTAATAAGCCAAACACATTCAATCTGACTCTTCATTTCTTTCATTGCATGTTGCCAAATAATTCTTGCCTTATTATCAAAACCGGTCATTTGTGTCGAGTCCCATATTACGACAACTTTTTCTCCTCCGGTCGAATTAAAAAAATCTCGCCACTCCTTAACGCCGAGTTCTGCATCCTCTGATGTAAGATGCCCTCTAAACGTAAATTTAAGACAACTGTCTCCTCGAAAATCTACCAATTCTACTTCTGGATTTATTACTGCTCCTGCCATAATATTATTTTTTATAATTTCGTAAAATTTTGCAAATATAGGAATATTTACATATGTAAATAATAATAGCTTTGTTTATTTTTAAATACGTTTTTTTTTAAGAAAATGTTTCTGTTTCTGCTCTAAAACATTATAGATATACAAAACCATAAGAAAAATAATCTGCCGGATTTTTATCATCATAAAATTTTAAATTCATACAAAATTTATAATTTAGCAGTTTAAATATTTTTTCACGGAAAATATAGCAGTAATGAAAATACAACTATTTAATAAAAGTTTAACTTTTTATTCGGGAATAATACTTTTTTCAGTTTTCAGCCTTGCCTGGGTTACCGTATCCGATTATGATTTCGGAAATCTGAAAAACAAAAGCTACTACAAAACATTATTCAGTGATGCAGACAGACTTAAATTAGCCGATGCCGATGATTTTTACATAAAAGGAAAAGCTGATATGCTCGAAGCTGAAAAATATTTCAGAAAAGCCGACGGATTTAAAAAAGTGGCGGAAAATTACGGCGGAAAAACTCTCAAAAAAGCTAAAAAATACGAAAAAAGAGGTACCAAATCTGCCTTAAAAGCTTATGAAAACTTCTTTAAAGCTTCGGATATAAAATTTCGCACTTATTCCGACAAGCTCAAAAATATGAACTCCGACAATTCCAAAAAACATCTTAAAGCGGAAGAAATATCAATAAATGCAAGGGCAATTTACATCGAAGGAAACGAAATGAAAGCTAAAGCCGAAAAACTAAGCGGTAAAAATAAAGTTGACGCACTAAAACTCGCCTTCGACAAACACCTTGAAGCAATTCATAATCAGGAAATTGCATTCGCCATATATATGAATGACCCGGACATTATTTACGACGAAAGGAAAGACGAGGTTATTGATGTTACAAAAACAAAAAAAGAAGATAATACTCAACCGGAAACAAACGAAAACGATACAAAAGAGATAAAAGAGACAATAACCGAAAATAAGACAGAAAATAATTATTCCC
>CAMZKI010000032.1 GCA_947311125.1 uncultured Chlorobiota bacterium | reverse complement strand
TTAAAATTTTTATTATTTAATTTGCATCTGTATCCGAGTTAAAGATATCTAAGTCATAAATGATATGATTCTTTAACCGACGGGTTTTAGCAGAAATGCCGGAGCCTCCCGATTTCCGTTTTGCGGAATGAATTGGAAAGGATAATTGTTTTCTTATTCATATCATTATAATATTACCTGAGAAGACTTCTTTTCTGTATTCATTCGTATAAGGAAAAGAGGTCTTTTTATATTTATTTTTTTGATATGGATTTTTTATTTTTGGTATTGCTGTTTATTGTTGCTCTTCTTTACGCTTCTGTCGGTCACGGAGGTGCGAGTGGTTATTTGGCACTAATGGCTCTCTTCGGATTTGAGCAATATACAATGAAATCTTCGGCTCTTACTCTTAATCTTTTTGTATCCGGTATTTCGTTTTACTCTTTTTATAAAAAAGGACATTTTAAATTTAAAATCTTACTGCCTTTTATTATAGGCTCCATACCTATGTCTTTCTTAGGAGCAGGACTGAATTTTAACGAAAAAACATACAAAATAATACTCGGTATATTTTTGTTGGCAGCAATATCAAGAATGTTTTTCAGTTCAAAAAAAGAATTTGAAAAATCTGAAACTCCGGCTTTTTATATTCCGGTTTTAATAGGAGGCATCATAGGCTTTTTTTCAGGTATGATAGGAATAGGAGGAGGTATAATCCTGAGCCCGGTATTATTACTTCTTCACTGGGCTGATATAAAAGAAACGGCAGGGATATCGGCTCTTTTCATATTTATGAACTCTTTAGCCGGATTAACGGGACTTCTTTTTAACGAAAATTATGAGCCTAATTCCAATATATTACTATGGGCTGCAGTAGGTCTGGCAGGAGGTTTAGCAGGAGGATTTTTAAGCAGTAATAAATTATCCGGAAATAAACTGAAATATCTGCTGGCATCAGTATTATTTGTTGCAAGCATTAAACTTTTATTTATATGATACAATTTGAAGAAGCTCTCAGCATTGTAAACAAAGTTGCAAATACAATAAGCACGGAGAAGAGTAACATCAGAAACTCTTTAGGAAGAGTTCTTTCCGAAAATATTTATTCGGATATTGATATGCCGCCCTTTGATAAGTCTGCAATGGACGGTTATGCCTGTAAAAAATCTGATTTGAATAATCCTTTAAAAATTATTGAAGTTATTCCTGCAGGTAAAATTCCCGAAAAAACGGTAGAAAAAAATCAATGTTCTAAGATAATGACAGGAGCTCTTGTTCCCAAGGGTGCAGATACGGTTATTATGATTGAACATACAAAACAAATTTATGAGGATACAATTCAGTTTATTAAAGAAAATTCAAAACATAATATTTGCCGCAAAGGCGAGGATATCAAAAAAGGTGATATTGTTTTAAAAAAAGGAACAATTATTTGCCCTGAACACATTGCTGTATTAGCCTCTGTAGGTGTTATAAATGTTCCTGTTTATAAAAAGCCTAAGCTGTCCGTTATTTCTACGGGAAACGAACTCGTAGAGCCGAATATAAAACCAAACAACTCCCAAATCAGGAACAGCAATGCATTTCAACTTATTGCACAAGCTGAAAAAACAGGTATTGAGGCTGAATATGCCGGTATTGCCGAAGATACAAAAAGAGATACTGAAAACAAAATTAAAAACTCTTTAAAAAATGCTGATATTGTAGTTATTTCAGGTGCTGTTTCTGTAGGAGACTATGATTTTGTTCCTGCCGTAATTAAAAAGCTCGGTTTCACAGTTCATTTTCACGGAATAAAAATAAAACCGGGAAAAAGAACAATATTGGCTTCAAAATCAGATAAATATATAATCGGAGTCCCCGGTAATCCGGTATCTTCTTTTGTCCAGTTTGAGATGCTTATAAAACCGTTGATTTATAAAATATGCGGAGCAAATTACAAACACAAGTATATTAAACTGCCTCTTTATGCCGATTTTAAAAGGAAAAATACAGAGAGAAAAGCATTTGAACCTGTTATAATTACAGAAGAAGGAGATGTTAAGAAGATTGAATATCACGGATCAGCTCATATAAATTCACTGTCCTATGCTGACGGCTTAATGATTATAAATGAAGGTGTTTCGGAATTAAAAAAAGGAGAACTCGTAAATGTTAGACCAATTTAACAGAAAAATAAATTATTTAAGAATTTCGGTTACGGACAGATGTAATCTTCGCTGTATTTATTGTATGCCGGAGGAAGGCATAAAACTAATGCCTGATAACGAAATAATATCTTTTGAGGAAATATACGACATAATAAAAAAAGGTGCTGAAAAAGGTATTACAAAAGTTAGACTCACGGGAGGAGAACCCCTGATAAGAAAAGGAATTGTTAATTTGGTTAAAATGATATCTGAGATAAAGGGAATTAACGATTTGTCAATGACAACAAATGCCGTTTTATTGGAAGATTATGCACAAAGTTTGTATGATGCCGGTTTGAACAGAGTTAACATAAGTTTAGATACCGTCTCACCCGAGAGATACAGAGAAATAACACGCGGCGGTGACATAAACAGAGTTTTTGCCGGTATAAAAGCCGCTAAAAAAGCAGGATTAAATCCGATAAAAATAAATTGTGTAATCTTTAAAAATAGTAATAATAATGATGCAAAAGATGTAGCAAGGTTTTGTAAGCAAAACGACTTACAAATAAGATTTATTCATCAAATGGATTTAAAACAGGGAGAATTTTCGGTAGTTGAGGGCGGAGAAGGCGGAAATTGCAAGAATTGTAACAGAATAAGACTTACCGCAAACGGAGAAATTCGTCCCTGCCTCTTTAACGATTTATCATTTAAAGTAAAAGAAACAGGTATTGATACCGCATATTACAAAGCTTTAAAAGAAAAGCCCAAATACGGCAGTAAGAGTATCGGAGGAAGTTTTTACGGAATAGGAGGATAAACTGAAACTTTAGATATAATATTATATGAAACTTACACACACAGACAACAAAGGAAAAGCGAATATGGTTGATGTTTCCGAAAAACCCGAGCAAATAAGATTTGCAAAAGCAAGGGGATTTATCAAATTAAGCAAAAAAGCCGTTGACTTAATTAAAGATAATGACGTTAAAAAAGGAGACGTTTTAACCGTGTCCGAAATAGCCGGGATACAGGCAGCCAAAAACACAAGTAACTTAATTCCCCTTTGTCATCCTCTGAGGATAACAAAAATAAGCGTAAAAGCAAATATTGAAAATAACGGTATTTCTGTTATTGCAGAAGTAAAATCAACAGGAAAAACCGGGGCGGAAATGGAAGCATTAACAGCAGTACAAATTGCGCTGCTGAATATCTACGATATGTGTAAAGCAATAGATAAAGAAATGGTAATCGGTAATGTTAAATTAATTGAAAAAACAAAAACAGATTTAGTTGCAAAAAATTAAGACAATATGAAATCTTTTGAAGTAATATCCGTAAATATATCAGAAAAAAAAGGAACAATTAAAAAACCCGTTGAAAGTATCAGATTATCCGAAACAGGAATTGAAGGAGATGCTCATTCCGGATTTTGGCACAGACAGGTAAGTATGCTCGGCATCGAAAGCATCAATAAATTTTCTTCCGAAAATAAAAAAACAATAAGTCCCGGAGAATTTGCTGAAAACATAACCACTTCAGGATTAGAGCTGTATAATACCGCTCCTTTGGATAAATTTATATCCGAAAATATTGAGTTAATGGTAACACAAATAGGAAAAAAATGCCACGGGGACAATTGTGTAATTTTTCAGGAAGTAGGCAACTGTGTTATGCCTAAAGAAGGTATCTTTGTTAAAGTGCTGAAAGGCGGCAACTTAAAAGCACCGGCAAAATTTGAATACCGTCCCAAAGTTCTGAAAATTATGATAATTACTCTAAGCGACAGAGCAAGCAGAGGAATTTACGAAGATAAAAGCGGACCTCTGATAAAAGATATTACGCAAAAATACCTTACCGACAGAAAACGTCATTTCAATTTTTCCTGCAAATTAATACCCGATGATGCAAAACTGCTTAAAGCAATTATCGAAAAATCAGTTTCCGAAAAATTTGATATTATCTTCACTTCCGGCGGAACAGGAATAGGAAAAAGAGACATAAGCGTTGATACGGTTAAACCTATGCTTGAAAAAGAAATAACCGGTATTATGGAGCTTATAAGAGTAAAATACGGGATGAAAAAACCAAATGCTCTCATCAGCAGAAGTGTTGCCGGAACAATTAAAGATACCTTAATTTATACATTACCAGGCAGCACTAAAGCAGTAAAAGAATATTTGAATGAAATATTACCTACACTTGAACATTCCCTGTATATGATTAACGGTTTAGACCTGCATTGATTTTAATTACTCTGTCATTTTACCTGCTATTTTCGTAAGAAGGTTGCGGGGAGTAAGACGTGTTGAAAAAGCCGTTATCTTATTTTTAAAGCCGTGAATTGCTGATATTTTTTCCTTTTTCACTGAAGAAAAAATAAATTCTGCCAAATCTCTCGACGAAGGAACTTTTGAAAACATATCTCCCGTAAAACCGGCAACTTCGGCAAATTCAGATTCCGTTGCACCGGGATTTATTACCGTTACCTTTATATTATCTTTTCTTAATTCTTGAGCAATAGCCTCCGAAAAATGTAAAACATACGCTTTACTCGCTGCATAAGTTGCAAATTTAGGAATTCCCTGAAAAGCGGCAGTAGAAGCAATATTTACAATATGTCCGCTTTTTCTTTCAAGCATATCGTGCAAAAATAATTTTGTTAACTTTGTTAAAGTTATAACATTAAGAATCAGCATATTCTCTTCCCTCTCAATATCAATATCTTTAAACAAACCGCTGATACCGAAACCTGCATTGTTTATTAATATATCAATGCTTAAACCCGATTCTTTCACTTTATTATAAAGCTGTTCGGCACTGTCGTTTTTTGATAAATCAACGGCAAAAACATCAACTTTTACCTTATGTTTGTTTTCAATGTCTTTTTTAATTGCTTCAAGATTTTCTTTTCTTCTTGCCGCTAATACCAAATTATAATTATTTTCGGCGTAAACATAAGCCGTTTCTTTACCTATCCCGGCTGATGCACCTGTTATTAATACGGTTTTCATATACATTGTATTTAAATTACATTTTCTTATTTAAATTTTGACCCGAATTTTTCAACTTTTTGCAACCATTTTCTTCGTTGATATCCCGTTGAAAGTTTTACCGAGCCGAAATATAGTTTATTTTTAAATTTAATACCGCAAAAATTCATACTTGCTTTTAAAAATTTTCCGCCCGGATTTTTTAATATCAAATTATAATACCACGGCGGTGCATCCATTGTTGAAATTATTGATGTTGTTTTTCCCGTAAGGAATTTATCCCATTTCAAAACTTTTTCAGATTTTAAATATCTAAAAGCAAAACCGGACATAAATGTTTGTTCTATAAAAGCTTTCAGTAATGCCGGCATCGAATACCACCAAATAGGATAAACCCAAACAATATGCTCAGCTTTTTTTATCGATTTTCTTGCATTTAAAATGTCTTCAGGTGCTTTATAATCTTTAAATTGTGTTTGAAAAGCATCAAATTTTAAATCTCTTATATTTATTACCTCAAGTTTTGCTCCGGCATTTTCGGCTGCTGTTTTATATGTATCGGTTATTGCAGTATTAAAACTGTCCTTTCTCGGATGTCCGTTAATAATTAAAATTTTTTTCACCTTTATTAAGTTTTACTTTGCATAATTACGTGTTTATTTTCAAATAAAAAAAATATCTTTGCAATTATGAAGATTCTTGTTGCTTGCACGGGTAATTCATGCCGAAGCCAAATGGCTGAAGGTTTTATAAAAACACTGGTACCTTCGGCAGAGATATTTTCGGCAGGAGTAAAACCTGAAAAAAACATAAGTTCTTATGCCCTAAAAGTAATGAGTGAAAAGGATATAGACATATCCGGACAATACCCGAAAAGTATCCGAAAATTTGAAACCGAAAGTTTTGATTATATAATTACATTCTCTGAAAGTGCCGAAAATGCAACCCTGAATATAAAAGCAAAAAATAAGCTATTCCTTAAAGTTGAAGACCCTTTTGATACAACGGGAACAAATTCGGAAATTTTAGAGAAATACAGAAAAGTAAGAGATGATATTGAAGGTGTTTGTAAAAAACTTACTTTTTAAATCCGAAACAATGAGTAAAGGTAATAAAATCAAAACAGCAATAGTAATTCTAAACTGGAACGGCAGAAAATATTTAGAAAAGTTTTTACCCTCAGTAATAAAATACTCACAAGGTGAAGAAAATAAAGTTGTTGTTGCCGACAACGGTTCATCCGATGATTCTGTTTTATTTCTTAAAGAAAATTTTCCGGAAATAAAACTTATTCTTTTCGATAAAAATTACGGATTTACCGGCGGTTATAATAAAGCGTTGCAACAAATTGAGGCAGAATATTTTGTATTATTAAATTCGGATATAGAAGTTGCTGAAAACTGGCTTAACCCGATTATTGAAATGATGGACGGTAACAAAACAATTGCAGCCGCAATGCCTAAAATTTTATCTTTTCACGATAAATCGAAATTTGAATATGCCGAAGCTTCCGGCGTATTTATTGACAAATTCGGCTACCCGTTTTGCAGGGGCAGAATTTTGGATAAAGTTGAAAAAGACACCGGAAAATACGACAATATAACTGATATTTTTTGGGCAAGCGGTGCGGCAATGTTTGTTCGAGCTAATTTGTATAAACAATTAGGCGGTTTAGACGAAGATTTTTTTGCACATATGGAAGAAATTGATTTATGCTGGCGATTTAAAAATGCCGGGTATCGAATTGCAGTAAACCCGCAAAGTGTTGTATATCATGTAGGCGGCGGGACACTGCCCAATAACAGTTCTCATAAAATTTTTCTTAACTTCAGAAATAATTTATTCCTTTTGCTGAAAAATCTGCCCAAGAAAAACATATTTCCGATAATATTTTCTCGTTTAATTCTTGACGGTTTGTCCGGAATTATATATCTTGTCAGTTTCAAATTCGGTTTCTTTTTTGCCGTAATCAAGGCTCATTTCAGTTTTTACTCAAAAATCGGAACAATGATAAAAAAGCGTAAAGAAACTGATATAAAAATAGTTAAACATAAAGAAATTTATCAAAAAAGCATTGTTTTTGAATATTTTTTAAGGAAAAAAGATAATTTTGACAAACTTAATTTTTAAAACTTAAAATCACTTATCGTGTCTGACAGTTTAGTAATAATTCCTACATATAACGAAAAAGAAAATATTGAAAATATTATAAGAAAAGTATTTTCATTTGACAAAGAATTTCACATTCTTATTGTTGATGACGGCTCACCTGACGGAACTGCCGATATTGTAAAAAAAATACAAAACGATTTTTCGGGCAAACTTTTTATTATCGAAAGAAAAGGAAAACTCGGTTTAGGAACAGCATATATTACCGGTTTTCATTGGGCTCTTGACAAAAAATACAATTTCATATTTGAAATGGATGCCGATTTTTCACATCCCCCGCACGACTTGCTGAATTTATACGAAGCATGTAAACAACAAGGTGCCGATGTAGCAGTAGGTTCCCGTTATATTAAAGGAATAAGCGTTGTTAATTGGCCTCT
>CAMZKI010000031.1 GCA_947311125.1 uncultured Chlorobiota bacterium | reverse complement strand
TATTTATAATAAATAATAATGTATATTTGCAAATCTGAAACAGATGTTAAATTATTGATAACTAAAATATACCGAAAATGACAAAAGCAGATTTAGTTAATGAAATATCAAAACAAACAGGAGTAGAAAAAGTAGCCGTTAAGAAAATAGTTGAGGCCTTTATGGAAAATATAAAAGAGTCACTTAAAGATAATCAAAATGTATATTTGAGAGGTTTCGGAAGTTTTATAGTTAAGAAAAGAGCAGAAAAAACAGCAAGAAATATCTCTAAAAATACTACCATTATTATTCCCGAACACTTTATTCCGGCATTCAAACCTGCTAAGACTTTTGTCGCCGAAGTAAAGAAAAACGTTAAATAAATTTTACATATTTTTTTAAATTAAATTGAAGTTATGCCCAGCGGAAAGAAAAGAAAAAGAGCAAAGATGTCAACGCATAAGCGTAAAAAACGTCTGAGAAAAAACAGACATAAAAAGAAAAAATAATATTTTTCAGTCTGTTATTAAGATACCAAAAGAGCCGCAATCGGCTCTTTTTGGTTTGTTGAAGTTTTTATGTATAAAAAAAGACAAGAGTGACTAACGAGCTTATAATCAGTGTCTCGAATAGAGATATAAGTATAGCATATACCGAGGAAAAGAAACTTGTAGAAATTCATAAGGAAAAAAGCAACAATAAATTTACCGTCGGCGATATTTTTTTGGCAAAAGTCAAGAAAGTTATGAACGGTTTAAATGCAGCTTTTGTTGATGTAGGTTATAAAAAAGATGCATTTTTACATTATTTTGACCTCGGACCGCAATTTAAATCACAGGAAAAATTCTTAAATTTAGTTTTAAACTCTAAAGAATCTTTTCCTAAATTGCAAAACTTTAAACCTCTGCCGGATATTAATAAAAGAGGTAAAATATCGGATGTCTTAAAAGGCGGACAGACAGTCCTTGTCCAAATTGCCAAAGAGCCTATTTCAACAAAAGGCCCCAGATTAAGTTCGGAAATATCAATTGCCGGCAGAAACTTAGTATTAATACCGTTTTCAAATACAGTATCGGTTTCAAAAAAGATAGTTTCCGAAGAAGAAAGAAAACGCCTTAAAAGACTCATACAAAGTATAAAACCTGATAATTTCGGTGTAATAGTGAGAACTGTTGCAAAAAATCGCAGGGTAGCTGTCCTTGACGAAGAGTTGCGAACGCTGATTGCGAAATGGGAATCAATGCTACTAAATCTTAAAAGCATAAACCCGCCTGCAGTTGCAATGGGTGAAATGAATAAGCCCGCAGCTCTCCTCAGAGATATTATGAATAACTCATTTACAAATATATATGTAGATAACGAATCCGTATACCAACAAATAAAATCATATATTTCCGAGATCGCTCCGGACAAAGAAAAAATAGTTAAATTTTACGATAAAAGAACTCCCGCTTTTGATTATTTCGGTATAAGTAAGCAGATAAAAGCACTTTTCGGAAAAACCGTAAATATGGAAAACGGTGCATATCTGATAATTGAAGAAACAGAAGCACTAACGGTAATTGACGTAAACAGCGGAAACAGATCAAAAAGAGCTGCAGACCAAGAAACAAATGCTTTAGAGGTAAATATGTTATCTGTTAAAGAAATAGCCAGACAACTGAGATTACGAGACATAGGAGGAATAATCGTAGTCGATTTTATTGATATGCATTCAAATGAAAATAAAACGAAAGTATATCAGTATATGAAAGAGCAGATGGACAAAGACAGAACAAAACACAGTATTCTTCCTCTCAGCAAGTTTGGTTTAATGCAAATAACCCGTCAAAGAGTAAGACCTGCAACAGATATAGAAACAAAAGAAACATGTCCTGTTTGTGACGGAACCGGCGAAATTACCCCGAGCATTTTATTCATAGACGAAGTAGAAAATCACCTTAAATATATGACGGAAAAATATAAAGGTAAAATTTTACTCTACGTTCATCCCTATATCGAAGGCTATTTAAAACGCGGGTTTCCGTCAAGGCTTTTAAAATGGAAATTGAGATATAAAAGAAGAATAAAAGTAATTTCTGCCGTAACATACACATTCTTAGAATATCATTTTTACGATAAAGACGGAGAAGAACTTAAAGTATAACACTGCTTGAAATAAAATCTGATTTATGACAGTTATTTCATTTATCGGTATTTTCTGTCGGCAATCTTTAAAACCGGAATTACAATATTATTTTACACACTATTCAGTTACAAATTTATTTAATTTTAAAATATTATTCTTGAACCGTCGTTAATGAATTTTAATAAAGTTTCAGATGCTGAAAAACTGTTATAGTCAACTTTAAAAAATGAAAAAATGAAAAAAGTTATTGGTATTCTGTTTTTTAATATCATAATGTTCAGTTATTTTACCGTTGATTCCCAGATAATTCAACCCGTTAAATGGACATTTTATACGAAAAATATTTCCTCCGATGAGGTAAAACTAATTGCTAAGGCTACAATAGATAAAACCTGGCATCTTTACGGTCAGTATTCAGAGCCCGCAGGAGGCATACCGGCAGAATTTATATTTGAAAAATCAGATAAATATAAAAAAGAAGGAAAAGTTGCCGAATGGCCTAAGCCGCATAAAAAGTATGACGATATAATGCAGGCAAACATCCAAACTTTTGAAAAAGAAGTTTATTTTACACAAAAAATAAAAGTATTATCAGACGAAAATTTTGTTATTTCCGGCTCCTTTTCCGGGCAAGCTTGTACAGATGAAGGAATGTGTATCCCCCTGACCGAAGATTTTGAGTTTAATGTTTTAGGACTTAAAACATTAGAAAAACAGTTTCCGAAAGAAACAAAAGAAAAAAACATCATAAGCAAAGATACTGCAAAAAATTCGGAAATTGACACAAGCGAGAAAAATAAACCCGATACCGCAGAAACAACAGTATCCGGTAACAACAACGAACCGAATACAACAATAACCGATACTGACGAAAGCGAAATAAACTCGGCAACCGACAAAGGAGGTATGTGGGGATTGTTTATAGCGGCAATCATTGCAGGATTAGCGGCAATTTTAACACCTTGCGTTTTCCCGATGATACCGATGACGGTTTCATTTTTTATGCACGAAAAAAAATCGAAAGCAAAAAGCAGAGCCGAAGCATTATTCTTCTCTTTCTCGATAGTGTTTATTTACACCGTTATAGGAACCATTGTTGCAGTAACACTCGGTCCGGAATTTGCAAACTGGCTCAGTACTCACTGGATTCCTAACGTAATATTCTTTTTGGTATTTATGATATTTGCGGCATCATTTTTCGGTATGTTCGAGATAGTACTGCCCAATTGGATGGTGAAAAAATCAGAAGAACAAGTTGATAAAGGCGGTTGGCTTGCACCATTTTTTATGGCATTCTCACTTGTCGTAATTTCATTCTCATGTACCGGGCCGCTTGTCGGAACCGTTCTTGTTGAATCTGCAGGTGGAAACGTTATGCGTCCGGTAATAGGAATGTTGGGCTTCGGGTTGGCATTTGCAATACCGTTCGGAATATTTGCATTCTTTCCGCACCTGATGAACAAAATGCCGCAATCGGGCGGTTGGCTGAATTCGGTAAAAGTAGTTCTCGGTTTTATAGAATTGGCTCTCGGACTTAAATTTTTAAGTATTGCAGATTTAACATATCACTGGGGCTTACTCAACAGAGAAATTTATCTTGCACTCTGGATTACTATATTTACTTTGATGGGCTTTTACCTTCTCGGGAAAATAAAATTTGCACACGATAGCGACTTACCCTATCTGAAAGTTCCGCGATTGGTTTTTGCAATTTTTACCTTTGCTTTTGTTGTTTATATGATTCCGGGAATGTTCGGGGCTCCGCTGAAAATTTTGTCGGGATATTTGCCGCCTATGAGCACGCACGAATTTGATATGGCAAAAGTTGTCAGAATGAACTCTTCCGGAGAAAATTCTTCAATTAGCTTGACTTCGGAGAATAATTGTTTTGAACCGAAATACGGCGATGTCCATGAAATTCCGCACGGATTACTCGGTTATTTCGATTACGAACAGGCATTGGCGTGTGCCAAAGAACAAAATAAACCGATTATGCTTGATTTTACGGGATATGCCTGTGTTAATTGCCGAAAAATGGAAGATAATGTTTGGGGGCAGCCGGAGGTATTACCGTTATTAAAAAATGAATATGTCATTGCATCTTTATATGTTGATGACAGAACAAAATTGGACGAAAAAGACCAAGTAACCTCAACTTATGACGGGAAAGTGAAAAAAACACTCGGTGCAAAATACGCAGATATGCAAATATCACGTTTCGGAATGAATGCTCAGCCGGCATACATAATTCTGGATTATAACGGAGAAGTTTTGATAAAAGACCCGTTCTTTTATAATCCCGATCCTGTTGCTTTTTCAGAGTTTTTAAGAGAAGGAGTGAGAAAATTTAAAGAAAAACACAAATAAAAATTTTATTTAAAATATATTTTGATTTTTTCAACAAACTT
>CAMZKI010000030.1 GCA_947311125.1 uncultured Chlorobiota bacterium | reverse complement strand
TTTTTATATTATTTTTTTAAAGATTAAAGAATATAAAACCACAGATTTTATTATTTCGCAATTTGACGAAATATCTATATGTCTTATACTTACCGCATTTTTACTAATGCCTCTGAATTGGTTTATCGAAACTGTAAAATGGAGGTTTCTGATAGATAAAATAAAAAATGTAGAACTTTCTGTTGCTTATAAAGCTGTTTTATCCGGAATTCCGTTTGCCCTTATTTCTCCAAACCGAACAGGCGAAATAATAGGAAGGGTTTTTATTTTGGACAAACAATATAGGGGGAAAGCAGCAGCAGCAACTTTCGTGGGAAGCTTGAGCCAAATGTTTATAACTTTGCTTGCAGGTTTTATTGCCGGTATTTTTTTCTTGTTTGCATATTCCGACAAGGAAACAGGCATCAGCAGCGAAAATATTTTTTATCTGAAAATAATCTCTGTTTTCTCACTGCTTTTCGGAATATTATTTCTGTTTAATTTAAAATATATCGTTTTTTTACTGAAAAAATTTAAAATTAATACAAAACTGATGTCCTACGCAGAAGTTATTTCCGAATATACCCCGAAGGAATTACTCAAAGTCTTGTTTTTAAGTGCTTTAAGATATTTTATTTTTTCCGTGCAATATATTTTATTATTATTTCTTTTCAAAACCGGAATTTCCGTATCTGAAGCATTAACAGGTATTGCATTAACTTATCTTGTAAGTTCAATAATTCCTGTATTAAGTATTTTGGAAATAGGAATAAGAGGCTCGGCAGCCGTAATTTTTCTCGGTATCTTTTCCGTAAATATTCCCGGAATCATTTCGGCAACGGTACTTTTGTGGATAATAAATCTTGTTATACCCGCCGTTATCGGAATTTTTATATTTATTAAAACAAAGTTGTAAAAGTCTCTGTTAATCTTTTTTGTCAAAATTATCTGTATCTATGCCGAATTGTTTGCGGAGTTTTTTTATAACTTCAGCTTTTTCCTCAAGTTCTTTTTCCAACTCCTTAATCTTTTTACTTAATTCTGCTTTTTCCTGCTCTTCATGTTCCGATTTGTCTCTTGTTTCATCAATAAGCCTTGTTCGTTGCATATTAATTTGAATAGTGGCAATTGTAGAAGCTAAAATTTCAGCGGTTTTTTCTGTAAATTCAATTACATATTTCGGAAAAACTTCCAATGATGCCAATTCTATAATTCCGTAAACTTTTTGATTCAGAATCATCGGAACAATTAAAATACTTTTAGGATTTTCTTTACCCAAACCGGAAGAAATTTTTATGTAATTATCCGGAACATCTGTTATGAAAATAGTATCTTTTTCCAAAAAGCATTGCCCTACAAGATTTTCTCCCGGGAAAATTTTATCTTCAAAAAATTTATGCCTGTCGTAAGCATAAAATCCGGTTAATTCAAGAAAGATATTATCAGTATTTTCTTCATTTAAAATATAAATTCCTCCTACCTGAGAGTTTGTGTATCTTGTTAATTTATTAATACTTACAAGAGAAAACTCTTCCAATGTTTTACTGTGTTCACGTATTAAGTCATTAAATTCCGAAAGTCCTTGAGCAGCCCAACTTCTTTCTTCGTTTTCCTTTCTTCTTATTTCTTCATATTTTGCAGCATCAGCAAGACTGTCTCTCATCGCAATTAAAGAATTTCCTAAAACGTCTTTATCTCCGCTGACTTTAAAGAAACTTCTGAAGTTTCCTCTTTCTATCTCTTTTGCAAATTCTACTTTTTGTTTTAATCCTGAAATAAGGTTGTTTAAAGCTTCTCCCATTTGTCCGATTTCGTCGGTAGATGTTTTGACACTTTGTGCAGGCAGTTCTCCGTAGGACATCTTCTGAATAATATTTTTGATATATTTTATAGGAAATATTGTTGAGTTTACAAGTAAAAATGCAATAATTATGACTATGGCAAGAAAAATTATACCTGAAAGAAAAATTCTGTTACTGAATAACTTAAACGATTTTTCAATTTTCATATTGTAAGAAAGAAGTAAGTCGTTTTTATTTTCATACATTTCGTCTGTTTGGGCTTTTATATTGTCTGCCAGTTCGGGCAGCGGACTTCCTTCTTGTATTTTGTTCAAATATTTTTCTTTAAAATCGGGTATATCATATTTTTCAGGTTTATTAAGCCGGTTTATTATATTCGTTATTTGAGAAAAATAGCTGTCGGTAAGTGTAAATATCTGATTTAATTTGAGCTGCTCTTCTTTATCCCATTTTTTAGAAAGATTCAGCAGTTCATATTTTGTTTGAGGATATCCGTTTTGTATAATTTCCGTTAATCGTAATTTTTTGGGGGTATTGCTCTTTTTTTCAAATAATACCCAATTCATTAATAAATGTTTTGATTCAAATACTTTAAACGAGAACTTGTTCAGGGCAGCCATAGAAGGAACGATATTTTCATTTACGTTGACGGCTAATTTCTCATTTTCTTTAAGCATTTGATAAATATAAATATAAGCAAAGAAAAATGATACTATTAAAAATCCGAAACCGAACAATAGCTTGGTTAATATGCTGAATCTGAATTTTTTTTTCAAGACAGTATTGATTTAATGGTTGACAGCCAAAGTTAATAATTATTTTTGTTTCAATAAGAAAGAGATTTAATTTATTTCACTGAAATCTGCCTCTTCTAACCGGAATTTTTCATTAAACTTCAGAATGAAAGTATTTTTGTTTTCAAAGCCATTGTTCAGTCCGCTTCTTTTAAAGTTAAATTTATAAATAAGTCCTCTTCCGGAAGGAAATGCATCTTCCGGTGATAAACAAAACTGAAATATTCTTCCGTATTTGCGAAGTGCATTTAAAAAGTAAACTGTTATGTCGTAACCTACGAAAGCAAATTCTGAGGGTTCGGTTTTGTAAACAGTTCTGTAATTTTTTATAAATTTTTTAACTTCAAATGTATTGTAATTTATATAAGACGGAGATATGAAATTAAAATCTAATTTTTCAAAATAATCTGAATTGAAGTTCTGAAAATTAATCCATTTTTTGGAGCCTATAAGTACTACTTTGTATTTATATTCATTTTGAGAAATTGCCGCATAAAATTTGTCAATAACCTGAGTAACAAATACTTCATTATTTGAAGGAATGAATACAACATTTTTATATCCGGGCTTTAAGAATTTGCTTATTTTTTTCTGCATAGCATCCAGCATCTCTATATCTGTATCATATCTCAAAATTTTCAAAACTGATGTGTCAGACAATATATTAAGTGTATCATCGGCAACGTAATTGTATCTGAACCTGTTAATGAGTTCTTTCTGTTCTTTTGTGTCGTTATGCACTAAAATCAGATTTATACTGTCATTTTTTGTTCGCAATAGTTCGGCTGCTCTGTCAATTTCTGCTGTTATTGACGGAGTAACCTGAAAAATAAAGGGGTTGTTAACAAGCAGAGTATCTTTTTTTGACAAAGGAGATATTAAATTTATTTTGTGTTCTTTGGCAAATTTACCTGCAATTTTCACATTTTTTGAATATACGGGACCTATTATAAGGTCTATATCGGGATAGTTCAAAGAACTCATTATATTTCTTACTTTATCACTGTTGTTTTCAGTGTCGTAAACAGTAATATTCACTGAAAGTCCTTGTTCCTTGACCTTATTTAAAGCTAATAAGGCTCCTTCGTAAAATTCAATAAAACGTTTTGTGTTTTTAAAGAACATAGGGTCTTTTTCCTTGTTATACCTGCTTATGTAATTAAGATTTTGTTCAATAAACAGCGGCATAAGTAAAGCAACATTAAATGTCTTGCCTTTTTGATATTCGAAATTACTGCACGGTGTTATTCCCGGCTCAGTAAAATACAGAGGATCGTTTAATCCTGTATTAACAGTATCAGCAGTATTCTCACCTTTCGTTTTTCTGTTATTATTGTCGCTTGCAGCAATTTTTTTGGGAATTTTTAATTTTTGCCCGATTTTTATTCCGTTTTCAGCTTTAGGATTTAATTTTATAAGCTCATCAACGGAAATTTCATATTCTCTTGATATTGAAAACAGTGTATTACCTGCTTCAACAGTATATAAAAAGAAATCCTTATTTTGTTCTTCCCGTTTTTTCTTAAAAGCATTAGGAATTTTCAGAATTTGACCTGCTTTAAGACCGTATTTTACTTCAGGATTGGTATTAATAATGTCTTCAACCGTAACATAATATTTTTGCGAAAGCGAAAACAGTGTTTCTCCCTTAACTACTTTATGGTAAAAAAAATCAGGAGAAGTATCTGTTTCCGAAATTTTTTCTTTAAAAGGAATTTTCAGAAGTTGTCCGGATTTTATTTCGTCAGAACTTAAATTATTTGTCTGTTTGATATCCTCACGGCTTACTTTATACGCTTTGCTGACAGAGTAAAGTGTTTGCCCGGGTTCAACTTTATGTAAATAATATTTCTTACCGCTCAAGTTTACAATTTGGTCTGATATTTTTACTTGTGTTTGTCCTGATATCGGAATATTAAACAGTAAAACAGCCAAAAATAATATGCCTGATATTTTTTTCATGTAAAGTTAAATGTATGCTTAGTATTATTTATTATTGCTTTTTATAAAAACTTATTTTTTTATCAATTTTTGATGAAATAAAAATCCAAATCATTAAGGTTACAAAACTCAATATTATTAAAGTTGTAAAAATTTTTACGAAATCATTTCCCGAATCTTTAAAAATCATAAAAGCTAATACAGAAATTATCGGAAGTGCCGAAATAAAAGCGAATAATTTTCCTGTAAATTTGTATTTGTAATAATGCACCGACATTATAAACATTGCAAGTGCCAAACATAACCATTTGATACGAGTGATTATAAATAGTGTTTCAACTTGTTTAGAAAAACTCAGCCGATTTACCAGCAACTCTGATATTTGAAACATTTGAATATTTTCAATTATATCTCCTGCTAATGC
>CAMZKI010000029.1 GCA_947311125.1 uncultured Chlorobiota bacterium | reverse complement strand
GGTGTTCATCATTGTTTTTTTGAGTATGTCTGTATCCTGCTCCGTTATCTTCAATCTCTACAAATATAAAATTATTTTCTGAAACAAAAGACAGAGAAATTTCTGCATCTTTTGTATTTTTACTGAATCCGTGCTTAAAAGAGTTTTCTATAAACGGCTGAATAAGCATCGGCGGTATAAGAATATTTTCCGTATCTGCATTTTCAAATATTTTAATTTTCAGATTTACGGGATAATCAAGTCTTAAATTTTGAAATTTAACATAATAATTAAGAATTTCTATATCTTGCTTCAGTGAAATAAAATTTTTTCTTGAACTTTCAAGTATCAATCGCATTAATTTAGCAAAGTCTGCTATGTATAATGAAGATTTCTCAAAATCATTTTTATACATAAAAAATTCAATTGACGAAAGTGCATTAAATATAAAGTGCGGATTCATTTGAACTCTGAGAAGTTTGTTTTCCAACTCTGATTCTTTTATATTTGCTCTCAACTTTTGTCTGCTCAGAACCAATAAAAATAACAACACCGAAACAGCAAACAGAATTATCAGCGATATGAGTATAATAAACCTTATTCGACTTTCTTCCTTTAATATTTCCTCATTTTTTTATACAATTCAAGTTGTTGTTCTTTTTGAGCAGTTTCAAATTTAACTTCTAATTCTGAAAATCGCTTGTCGCTTTTTTCATTAAACACACTGTCATAATATGCTTTATGAAGAAGCGAATATTTATATGCCTTTTTGTAATCTTTCAGGCTGTCGTAGCATATTCTTAGTTTATCCGTAATTTGTTCGACTTTAAAAAGATTTTTTCCTTTTTTTTGAATATTAAAGGCACTGTCAAGATAAAGAATTGCCGTGTAATATTCTTTCATATGAATATAATTATCGGCTATCAAATTATATGAATATGATATATCCATCACGGCATCGTACAGTTTATATACTTTCAGTGCTTCTTTTTCATTTCTGACGGAGTTGCTATAGTCTTTAGTTTTAAAAAATATCTTAGCTAAACCGCTTTTGCATTTTGCAGAATTCAGGTAATTTTTCTGTTTAATAAAAACAGCATTTGCTTTTTTGTAATTTTCCGTTGCTTTTGAATATTTTTTCATATTGGAATAAACTGTTGCCATATTCATATTCGAAAGGGCTATTCCTGTTTCACTGCCTAATTCTTTAAAATATTCGTAAGATTTTTGATAATAGAATAAAGCTTTTTCATAGTCGTTAATTGCAAGATACAAATTTCCCATAGCTCCGTTTACGGCAGCACTTATTTTATTATTTTTTCTTTTTTCGGCAAGTTTAATAACATATGTATAGTATGAAATAGCATCATCATATTTGCTTATGTTAAGGTAAGAATTTCCTATATTTCCTTTTGCCTTAATGATTAGTGAAGTATCTTTTATTTTTTCGGCAATTTTTAATGATTCCTTTAAGAATATCAGAGCTGTATCAATATTTCCTTGTTCATTTTTTATTATTGCTTTTTTTTGCAAAATTCCGGCTTTTAATTTTTTTAAAAAAACATCATCACCGTTTACTTTTGTTAATGCTTTGTCAAGAAAAAAAAGTGCACTGTCAGGATTAGAGTAGAGATAAAAATCTGAAACAGTCATAAATATTTCAGCGGATTTTTTATTTTGCGAACTGTCTGCAATTTTAAGTAAGCTATCAATATTCTGAGCATAAGAATATTGAAGCACTAAAGTCAGGACATTAAAAAAAATAATAAATTTCATTAAATCTGTTTTTACAAATATAGTTTTAAATTTTTACTAAAAAAACAGTTATTTTCAGTACGCATATATTTGAAATTTGTTGTATTTTACCGGATACTAAAATTTCTTATTCCTCTTGATAATTTCATAAGCTTCTTTTATTTCCTGAAATTTTCTTTCTGCACTTTTTATTTTCTCTTCACTTTCTCCGGCAAATTTATCGGGATGGTATTTTTTTGCTAATGCTCTGTATGCTTTTTTTAACTCTAATTTTGTAACCGACGGCGAAACTCCTAAAATTCGATATGCTTCATACGGAAAAAACAAATTTGATATATTCCTTTTAAATTTCTCCTGTTCAGCTTTACGTTTTATTTCCTCTTCGTCTGCAAGACCTCTCCGTATATAATTTCTTTTTATTATATCGTATATTTTTTGCGGAATTTTCAGCAGTTTACTTATTTTTAAAATAAAATCACTTTCTTCTTTTCGTAAAATTTTGTCCGATGATGCCAAATTAAATAACGAATACAATATGAAAAGTCTTGTTTTGGTTCCTGTCTTAAGCAATTTTGTACATAAATATTCAACTTCAATATTTTCGGTTTTGTATTTATTGAAAAGATTTTCGGTTTGAGGTTCTGAATAAGAAGAAAAAACATATTTAAGTAAGTTTATCTTCTCTGCATCACCAATATTTTTTTTATTTAAAAAGGATAGCATAATAAGAAAGATGTACCTGTCAATTTTTCCGAAAACGTCCCCGTATCTTCTTCTGAAATAATATTGAAAAATAAAAATAATTACTGTGACTGCACTTAATTCAATAATATATTCTCCGTTAAGCAGCCCTGCAGTATCATAAGGTTTAAGAATGAGAAACAGAACTGAGAAAAAAATCATGCTGATTATAAAGACAAAAGGACCGTATCGCAAAATAATTATTTTTCAGTATTAAAATACAAATTATAATCAAAGACAGTGTTAATATTTACCGATATTCTTTCATTATCGGTCGGAACATAAATTTTCTTGAAACTGTTGAAAAAAGTTTTAATGTTTATATCATCTGTCGGTTCTGTTTTTACGGCATCTGCTATTTTTCGTGATATTAATACAGGGTGTCCTCCCTGCTTATTAAAAGACGGTATAATATAATCGGCTTTATCGTAATTACTTGCCAAAATATATAAATCTCTGATACTGACAAACGGATTATCAATATTTTGTATAAAAACAAAATCTGTTTCACAAAGCTCCCCAATTCCTTTTTTTAATGTGTAAAACCTTCCGTTTTACGGATGTTTATTAATAACAATCCGTATTTCGCTCGGAATTTCAGAAATAACTTTAAGCAAAGAATTATAACTTTCTTCATTTAAAACTGCAATAATTTCCTTACACCCGAAATTGATATACTCACTTGCAATTTTCTCAAAAAAAGTTCTTTTATTATCAAACATCAACTCTGTTTTATTTTTTTTCATTCTGCCGGAAGTCCCTGCTGCCAAAATAACAGCTGATATATTTTCACTTTTAGTCATTCCGCAAAATTAAAATTTCTTGTCTGTTTTTAAACTAATATATTAACTTTGCATCCCTTTTTTTTATATTGAAATTTTTATTTTATGACCGATAAATTTTATCCCTCGCCTTTAAAACAATTATTAAAAATCATTCTTAATGAATATGATACCAAAAAAAGTATATTCGGTATTTACGAAGAACTTTTTTTCAAGCCGTCAGCCTATGATAATTTTCACTTCAAACGCTTCGGAAAACTTCTTGAAAATCCTGTGGGTGTTGCAGCCGGTCCTCATACACAACTTTCTCAAAATATTGTTGCGGCCTGGCTTACGGGAGCAAGGTATATTGAGCTTAAAACAATACAAACCTTAGATGAGCTTGAAGTATCAAAACCTTGTATTGATATGCAGGACGAAGGCTATAATTGTGAATGGTCTCAAGAACTGAAAATTAATCAGTCGTTCAATGAATATCTCAATGCATGGATTTTAATTCATATTCTTAAAGATAAACTGAACATAGGAAGCAAATCAGAACCCGGCTTTATTTTTAATATGAGTGTAGGGTATGATATGCAAGGAATTATGAAAGAAAATGTTCAGTGGTTCTTTGACAAGATGCAAGATGCATCCGAAGATTTAAATAAAAAAATCAACGAAATAAAAGATATTTATCCTAATGCGGAAAATCTTAATATAAGTTCAAAAATAACAGATAATATCACACTTTCTACAATGCACGGATGCCCGCCTGACGAAATTGAACAAATAGCGGAATATCTTATAGAAAAAAGAAATTTACACACAACGATAAAACTAAACCCTACCCTGCTCGGAAAAAAAGAGCTGAGAGAAATAATTGCCGACTCAGGTTTTCATACAGAAGTTCCGGACGAAGCATTCGAACACGATGTTAAATATCAGGATGCTGTAAGTTTTATTAAAAGACTTATAAAAAAAGCAAACAATAAAAATGTATTCTTTGGTCTTAAACTCACTAACACTTTAGAAAGCATTAATAATAAAGAAATTTTTCCGAAAGAAGAAAAAATGATGTATGCAAGCGGAAAAGTTTTACATCCTATTTCAATAAATGTAGCACGTAAACTGCAAAATGATTTTAACGGCAAATTAGACATATCTTTTTCGGGCGGTGCTGATGCTTTCAACATTAACGATATAGTAAACTGCGGTTTATATCCGGTTACAGTCAGTTCCGATTTGTTAAAACCCGGCGGTTACGGACGTCTGAAACAATACATTGAAAATTTAAGAAAAGAAAATTCAGAAATATCAAAAGAAAGCAAACTGCAAATACTTAATCGCTATGCTGACAAAGTAAAAAAAGACAAAAAGTATAAGAAAAAAAATATCAGAGATTTAAGCATTAAAACTCATACAAAACTGAATAAATTTGACTGCACTTTTGCCCCTTGCGAATTGACTTGTCCCACAAATCAAGGCATCCCTTCCTATATGTATTACACGGCAAAAGGAGATTTTAACAAAGCATACGAAGTTATCCTTGAGACCAACCCGTTTCCTAACGCTACCGGGATGGTTTGTGACCACACATGTCAAACAAAATGTACACGCATAAATTATGACAATTCTCTACGTATCAGAGATATCAAGCGTTTTGTTACAGAATATCATAATACACACTTAAATAATGAAATTTGTGTTGCCGACAACTTCATACAAGAAAACTCAAAAAAAATTAAGGTTGCCGTTATCGGTGCCGGTCCTTCCGGAATGTCAGCTGCATATTTTTTAAATAAAGCCGGTTTTGAAGTTGAAATTTTTGAAGCAAAAGAAAAAGCCGGAGGAATGGTTACTGCGGCAATTCCTGAATTCAGGCTTGGTGATGCGGCAAATATTGACATAAATAATATAGAAAATGAAGGTGTAAAAATTCATTACGGATGCAAAACAGATAAAATAAAATTTGAAGAACTTCGCACAAATTTTGATTATGTTTACATAGGTGCGGGAGCACAAGATGCCGTTTCATTTATGATTGAAGGTGATAATGCTGAAGGCTTACTAAATCCGCTTGATTTTTTATACAATGTAAAATCCGGCAAAATTCAAAATATCGGAAAAAATATCGTCATAATAGGCGGAGGTAATACAGCTATGGATGCTGCAAGAACGGCATACAGGCTAACAGAAAACAACGGAAAAGTTACAATACTTTACAGAAGAACCATAGAACAAATGCCTGCAGAATATCAAGAAATACAAGATGTTTTGTCAGAGGGTATTGAGATTAAAGAACTTGTTTCGCCGATAAAAATAAATTCCGAAAACGGAAAAATTATTTCATTAACATGCAGAAAAATGAAACTCGGAAAAAAAGACGCAAGCGGCAGAGCAAGACCTGTTGAGATTCCGGGTTCTGATTTTGATTTTGAAACAGATACAATTATTCCGGCAATAGGACAACAAACAGCAATTGATTTTATTGATAAAAAACTTCTTATAACAAAAGAAAATTCTTATGAAACAAAAATAAAAAATGTTTTCATAGGAGGCGATGCAAAACGTAATGCTTCTACATTAATTAATGCAATAGCTGACGGCAGAAAAGCTGCACGGGAAATAATCGAAAAAGCAGAAAATAATTATAATACAAAACACAAAAAAGAAAAAGAGTTAAGTGACAGAACACCTCAACCCGTAAAAGACTTAATGCTTAAAAAAGTAATGCGAATTCCTGCTGTTCCGGTTAGAGAAACAAGCCTGTCCGAACGCAAAAATTTCAAATTAGTTACGACAACTATGACAAAAGACGAAGCAATGCAGGAAGCATCTCGCTGTCTGCTATGCGATGAAGTTTGCAATATATGCACAACTTTATGTCCCAATCTTGCCTTGCAACACTATGAAATTGAACCTGTTAAATACAACCTCCAAAAAATTGAAAACGGAAAAATACTTGATGCCGGCATATTTGAAATTAGCCAAAAAGAACAAATTATTCATATCGCCGACTGGTGTAATATGTGTGCAAATTGCGAGACTTTTTGCCCGACATCCGGTGCCCCATACAAAGAAAAACCGCATTTATACTTAGACAAAACCGTTTTTGCAAAAGAAAAAGACGGTTATTTTTATGACAAAAAAAACCAAACATTACTTGCCAAAGACAGCGGATTTGATTTCGGTTTAACCGAAACAGAAAACTTTTATTTGTATCAATCAGATAATTTAATTGCAAAGTTAGATAAAAAAACACTGAAAATTCTTGAATATACAGGAGCCGAAAACGAAGATTACGATTTTGAAAAAGCTGCAGAAATGACAACTATCATTAAAGCAGCAAAAGAGTTTTAAACTTCTTCAAATTTTGAATACAAATTTAAATAAAAGAAACAATGATAAAATTAACAGAGAAAGTAACAAATCAAAAAGCATTAGAAAATGCCGTTAAAGTTTTCAGAGAAAAAGAAATTATTTTGCCGACTTTTGAACAGCAAAAAAATCCGGAATTGATACCGGAAAAAATAAAGGACAAATTAAAAAATATCGGACTGTGGGATTTTAACCCGCTAAACCTCTTCAGAATAACATGGAAAAACGAACCGAAAGAATTCGGAGGGCAATTCGGAAAACCTAACTACATTGAACTTCCTAAAGAAATAACCGGAGTAGATGCCCGAATAGTTCTTCTGGTAGGAAAATATTTTCCGACCGGAGCCCATAAAGTAGGTGCTGCATACGGATGCCTCGCCCCGCGAATTACAACAGGTGAATTTGACCCTACTTTTCACAAAGCTGTTTGGCCCTCAACGGGAAATTACTGCAGAGGCGGTGCTTTTGACAGCCGACTTATGGGAACCGAACCTATCGCAATATTGCCCGAAGAAATGAGTCAAGAGCGCTTCGACTGGCTTAAAAATATTGCAAAATCAACTGTAATTGCAACTCCCGGAAGTGAATCTAACGTAAAAGAAATTTACGATAAATGTTGGGAACTTCGCCGAACAAGAGATGATGTTGTTATCTTCAATCAATTTGATGAATTCGGAAACCCTGTTTGGCACTACAATATCACGGGAAGTGCAATTGAGGAAGTGTATAATTTAATCAAAACAGAAAAAAGCAATCTTGCCGCTTATGTCTCAGCTACCGGTTCGGCGGGAACCATTGCTGCAGGCGATTATCTGCGAACAATAACTCCGCAAATTAAGATAGTTGCATCAGAGGCTTTACAATGTCCCACTATTTTACGAAACGGTTTTGGTGCTCACCGCATAGAAGGCATAGGCGACAAGCATATTCCGTGGATACACAATGTAAAAAATACAGATGTCGTAACAGCAATTGATGATGAAGACCCGATGCGCCTGTTGCGTCTGTTTAACGAACCTGAAGGACACAAATATCTTAAAGATCAGGGAATTTCCGAAGAACTTATAAATAATCTTCACTTGCTCGGCATCTCCGGAATAGGTAATTTACTTTCGGCAATAAAAACCGCAAAATATTTTGAAATGACCTCTGATGATATTATTGTTACCGTTGCTACCGACAGTTCTGATATGTATAAATCAAGAATTAAAGAGCTGGAAGACGAAAGAGGAAAATACAGCAAATTGCAGGCTGCCAAAGATTTTGAAAAATGTATTTTCGGACAGCAAACAGACAATATGAGAGAATTGAATTACCAAGACAGAAAAGCTGTTCATAATCTTAAATATTTTACTTGGATTGAACAGCAAGCTAAAGAACTTGAAGACTTAAATCAACTTTGGTACGACAGAGAAATCTGGAATAAACTGTTTAATCAAGTTCATCGTTGGGACGAATTAATAAACGAATTTAACGAACGAACGGGAGTTTTGAAAAAATACCTGTAAAATTAGAGCATTACAACTGACCGGGAAGCTTCTAAAACTTGGTCAGTTGTATGTTTTTCATTATTAAAATTTTGCTATGGCAGACAAATTTATTTACAAATGTATTGATTGCGGAAAAGAATATTCAGGAAAAGAAATAATGTATCTATGTCCGGATTGTGCCTTACAAAACACTGCAAATATGCCGCCCAAAGGAGTTCTGAAAGTAATTTACGATTACAACGGAATACCTTTGGTAAGACACAACGGCGGAACAACCTTAAATCACCTGTTTGAAAAGAAACAAATAGACTTGCTGCCTGTAGAAAAATTAAAAAGTTTACCTAAATTAAGAGTCGGAAATACACCTTTATACAGAATTAAAAAACTAAACTCAAAAAAATTACCTTTCAGGCTGTTTTTAAAAGACGATTCTCAAAATCCTACATTTTCTTTTAAAGACAGGGCGTCAGCCGTTGTTTCCGGATTTGCAAAAGAAAAGAAAATTAAAACCATAGTTGCGGCATCAACCGGTAATGCAGGCTCATCCCTTGCCGGAATATGTGCATCTCAAAATCAAAAAGCAATTATTATGGTTCCGGAATCGGCACCCTTAGCAAAATTAACACAAATTATAATGTACGGAGCCGCCATAATTCCCGTTAAAGGAACTTATGACGATGCCTTTGATTTAAGCATAAAAGCAACGGAAAAATACGGTTGGTATAACAGGAATACAGCATTTAATCCGTTGACAATTGAAGGAAAAAAAACAGTATCTTTTGAAATTTATCATCAAATAAGAAGGTCAAAACATTTACCTGACAGAATTTTTGTTCCGGTAGGCGACGGTGTTATTATTTCAGGTGTTTACAAAGGCTTGGAAGATATGCTGAAATTAGGTATAATAAATGAACTTCCGACAGTCGTAGCCGTTCAGGCAGAAGGCAGCAACAATCTTATAAGAAACATTACCGGCAACGCTTTCAATATAAAACCGAGCAATACAATTGCAGATTCAATTTCAGTTGATATTCCGAGAAATTTTTATATGGCAAAACAATTTATCGAAAAATATAACGGCGAATACCTGACTGTTTCTGACAATGAAATCTTAAATGCCTCAAAAATACTTTCCGAAAATACGGGAATATTTGCCGAACCTGCAGCAGCAACAGCATTTGCCGGTCTTCTCAATTATATGAATAACGGTAAAACAGAAAAGAAATCAAACAACGTCGTTCTTTTAACGGGCAGCGGACTGAAAGATTTAAAATCTGTTCAGCCTGTTATTGAAATTCCGGATGCCGTTAAACCTGATATTAACAGTTTAGAAAATTTCCTTAATTCGCAAAAGTTATAGTTTTATCAAACAAATGCAGACTTATATCCCATAATTTATTCCGACTGTAAAGAAATTTTTATTTTTAAAAACAAAACAGAACAGTCGGAAATGAAAATAAATATCAGTAATTTAAGAAAGTATAATAAATTCGTTATTTTAGTATTCTTCCTTATTTTTTCTGCAACTCTTCTGATTTATAAAAATATTCCCGAAAAAAATACACAAGAAACTGAATTTAAGGTTTTTGACGTAGACCCTGCTTTTGCCGATACAACATTAAAGTATCTTACACCGGGAGATAAAGCAGGACAAATGATAGTTGTTGATTTAGGCAATACAGACAATTTCATAACAGACTCCCTTACCGAGCTTTTATACAAAATTTTACCCGGCGGAGTTGTTTTTAATACAGATTCATTAACACAATTTGTAAGATACGAGAAAAACATACAAAAATTTTCAAATATCAATCCTTTCGTATTATTGAAAACTGATGCAAGTTTCATTAACTTTAAAGACACGGAAAAATTTCCGAATATCGACATTTTAGATTTTATCAATAGTGATTCTGTAAAAGTAAAATACGTCAAATCCGTTTTAGAAATATATAACTTACTGAATACAATACCTGTAATTGAAAATAATACAAAAAATTGCAAAAGTTTCAAAAACGAGATTTTGTTAAATAATATTTTTATTTCAGGAAATAAGCTATGGTTTGCAGACTTTTCAAATTATAATTTTAAAGACAGCTTAAAATTATCCGAATTTAAAAAGTTTATTGTAACCGGATTAAGTGTAGTTATTCTTGATGAAAAAGTTTCTTCAGAGCTGATTTATGAAATTAAAAGCAAATTCAATTTTAAAGGTCTGATTATAAAGCGAATTAATAAAAAAGACGAAAATCCGGACAGTTTAGAAAAGCTATTAAATGCAGGAGCAGATATATTTATTTCGGAAAATCCGGAACAATTAAAACGTATACTTACGCAATTAATCAGTAATGAGGTTAGTGCAAATATTATTGACGCAAAAATCAGAAAGATATTACTTGCAAAGACATTTTCCGGTCTTAACATAAAAAAACAATTTGAAAAAGAAAAATTTAAAGGTTTATTAGAATCGCCGAATATAAAAATATCAAGACGCACTGTTTTTAAAAAATCCGTAACTGTTGTTAAAAACGAAAATAATATAATACCCTTTAAGAACCTGAGAAATCAGAATTTTAAATTGCTTGTCATAGGAAATACAGATTTACCTGCATTCAAGAAAGTATTGAAATCATATGCTTCAATTAAATCGTACTTTATTAATACAAAAAATAATAACAGTATCGAAAAATTAAAGACGATAAATAAAACAGGTAACATAATAACTGCTTTTGCTGATATAAAGGCTGATACAAATCTTGTAAACTTACTTTTTGAGAACAACAAAGCAAAAACTAACATTGCCGTAAATTTCGGCAACACGGATAACTTACGGTCTATACAAAAATTTTCAGGCATAATTCAAGCTTACGACAACTCTGAAAGTTCTCAGCACTTTGCTGCCGATGCTGTTTTCGGCGGGATTACCGTAAACGGGAAACTACCTTGTCACGAAAAAGAATATTTTTTATCCGATGCATCCCTTACCATTGAAAAAATAAGGGTTTCTGAATGCCTACCCGAAGAAGTCGGTCTGAATTCAAATATTTTGCATAAAATTGACTCCGTTGCAAATGACGGTATTCGCAAAGGAGCTTTCCCCGGCTGTCAGATAATTATTTTTAAAAACGGATACAATGTTTATAACAAGGCTTTCGGGTATCATACATACTCTAAAATAAGAAAAGTAAAAACAACAGACCTTTATGATTTGGCTTCCGTAACAAAAATTGCGGCAACTACAACGGCAGCAATGAAATTATATGACTTAGGACACATAAAACTTACCGACAAACTCGGAAGATTTTTTAGAGATACAAAAATAGATTATTCAAATATAAAGCCGGATACAGTAATAAATACAGATACACTAAAAATTACTGAAATCAAAGATATTAAAAAATTACTTAAATTTCAGGACACTCTTCATATCAATGATACAACGCTTATCGCATTTGACACACTTATAGTTACGATAACTCCGAAAAATAATATTTTTCAGGCAGAAATAAGAGACCTGCTCCTGCATAAATCCGGCATAACCCCTACTCTGCCTATTTTGCCTTATGTCATATTCAAAAAAAACTTTTATGACTCTCTTGAAATTATAAAGCAAAAGTTTTACGATGATATTAAAGAAGATACAACGCTGCAAAATGAAGATACAGAATTTAATCCGAAAAAAGAACTGCAAAAAATTTATGATACATATTTCTCACACAGATATATAAAAGATACAGCAGAAACTAAAATTGCCGAAAATTTCTATTTCAGAAACAATTGGTTCGATACACTTTGGCGAGAAACAAAACGACTTAAAGTTTATTCAAGAAAAATTTATCAATATAGTGATATAAATATGATATTACTTCAATCAGCTATTGATACACTTAACAAAAGAAGTATGAACAGCTATATGCGAAATACCTTTTATCTGCCTATGGGATTAAAAACAATGTGTTATAAACCTTTGCGATATTTTCCGAAAAACAGAATCATTCCTACTGAGGAAGATAAATATTGGAGAGAGCAGCTCCTTAGAGGCTATGTTCACGACCCTTCCGCTGCAATACTCGGCGGAATATCCGGAAATGCAGGCTTATTTTCCGATGCTTATGATTTGGCAATTTTGGGTCAAATGTGGCTTAACGGCGGAAAATACGGAGGTATTAGCTATATATCTAAAAATGTCGTAAATAAGTTTACGGGCTTTCAAAAAGACAGCCACAGAGGCTTGGGCTTTGATAAAAAACACCAAAAAACTATAGCGGCAAAAGATGCCCCTCCCGAAACTTTCGGACATACAGGATTTACGGGAACCTGCATATGGGTTGATCCTGTAAATGAAATTATTTTTGTCTTTCTGTCAAACAGAGTAAATCCGTCAGCAAAAAATTGGAGAATAAACAAATTAAAAATACGTCAAAAAATTCATCAGCTTATTTACGATGCTATGAAAAATGAAAACTGATATTCCTTCAAAAGATTTTAATTATATTTGCCGCTTTTGAGTATTTGTTCATTAACTAACGGAAGCATTATTTTAAAGTCTTAAAAACTGTTACTGCAAAATAAAAAACAGATAAACTTTCAGAAACTATTGGCAATGAGTAAAACAGCGATTATTTTTATTTTTTTATCAGTTTCAAAAATAATTGAAGCTCAAATACCCTCTTCTTTCGATTTAAGAAACGTAAACGGTAAAAACTATGTTACCTCCGTTAAAAACCAGCAAGGCGGGAACAGCTGGACACATGCAGTTTGTGCTTCTGTTGAAAGCAACCTGCTCATAAACGGAAATTGGCAAGTCGCCGGTGAAGCAGGAGAGCCGAATTTAGCCGAATACCATATTGATTGGTGGAACGGGTTTAATAAAAACAATAACGATGATACCGGAGGATTAAATACCACGGGATTTGATGTTCATGCCGGAGGGACATTTTCAATGGCAACGGCATATTCAGCAAGAGGTGAAGGTTTTGTAAGAGATGTTGACGGACAATCATACGATACTCCTCCCGAAAGATATAATCCAAACTATCATTATATATATGTATCTGAAATAGAGAATTATACCATAGATAACTCACTTGCGGGAATTGATACTCTGAAAATTAAGATTATGCAAAAAGGGGCAGCAGCAACAGCTATTTGCTACGACGCTACTTTTATTGATACTGCCTTTAACCACTATCAGCCGACATCAAGCAGCCTTACTCCTAACCATGCCGTAACCGTTATAGGCTGGGATGATAACAGAGCCGTTCCTGCGGCACCGGCTGACGGAGCTTGGTTAGTTAAAAATTGCTGGGGAGATTTATGGGGTGAAAGCGGTTATTTCTGGATTTCTTACTATGATAAGTATGCCTGCAAAACCTATGATACCGGAGCACATTTTTATTTCGGGGCAGATACTTTAGCTTATGATATTATTTATTCTCTTGACTATCACGGCAGGCGGGATGTTATGATATCCGGAGACTCTGTCTTTAATGCTTTCAGATCAAAAGAAAATATAAGAATTAAGTCTGTCAGTTTTTTTACTGAAAGTGAAAATATTGATTTTATAGTAAAAATTTACGGCAGTTTTGACGGAACAAACCTTACACACCTTAAAACTTCTGCTTCCGGAACAATTTTACACAAAGGTTTTCATACAATTAATATTCCCGGAGATATTCCTGTTAATAACGGTGAAAATTTTTATGTGATGCTGTATCTGTCCGATAAAAAATATGCATATGACAGGACCTCTTATATTTCAATTATTTACGGGGGTAAGAAATCTAAAAATCTTATAGAGTCTTCGGCATCGGCGGGTGAAAGTTATTATTCCGTATCCGGTCAATGGTTTGATTTATATGATTATGCAGATCCTTCAAGCTTTAGCGGAACGGGAAATTTTTGCCTTAAGGTATATGCAAACTACAATGAAAATATAGGTATCAGAAATGAAAATTTAAACCTTAACATATTCCCTAATCCTGCAAAAGATATTTTACATATAGATTCAGATAAAGATATTTTATGTAAAATTTATGATATGTCCGGAAAATGTGTTTTAAACAAAAAAATCAGAAAAACTGCACAAATAAATATTTCAGAACTTAATAAAGGAATTTACATACTGAAAATTACGGGAGCAAATATTGCCGAGAATAAATTGTTGGTTAAAATATAATAATAAGACCTCGTTCCGGAAAGAAACAAGGCCTTATCTCATATCTTATCGGTTGTTAATGCTTTATTGTAAAATTTTTGATAAAAACGGAATCTTTGTAAATTATCTTCAGAATATAAAAGCCTGAACGCAAATCAGAAATTCTTATATTTTTTACATCGGAAAATATTTTTCTGTTTAGTATTTTATTTCCTGAAATATCATAAACAGTTATCTCCGCATTATCTTTTATTCCGGAAATTGTCAAAAAATTATCGGCAGGAATCGGGTAAATTTTTATATCTGAACTTTCAGTATTTTTTGTTCCGGTTAAAGTTTTTGTCATAAAATTCCAAATATCGCTCCAATTGCTTGTCGTAATACCGTCAGTTGATGCAACTCTCCAATAATATACAACATCTTCATTCAATCCGGCTAAATTTACCGATGTATCAGACAGTGACAAATTTGTTACTCCCGTTATGAAATTATTATCTTGTGATATTTCAAAATTATAACTGTTTGCACCAAATACCGAATTCCATAAAAAATCAACGGAATTAAAATCAATGTTTGTTGAGTTATTTACGGGACTGACTAATATCGGAGCTGTTAACACCGCTGTTTCCGTAGTGAAGTTCCAAACTTCTGACCATGGAGAATATCCGTTGGTATTCTCACCCCTTACTCGCCAATAATAAACTGTATTAGGCTGCAAATCACTAATTGTATAATCTGTCAAAGAAGTTGTTCCTCTTTTATAAATTACGGAGAAATCATTAACCGTACTTATCTCATATTAATATGAACCGGCATTAGTTATTGAATTCCAGTCTAAAAGAACTGAAGAATATGATATATCCGCACTTCCGTTTGTCGGAGATATTAAAACCGGAGATTCTGTAAGTTCATAAACGGTTGTCAGGGTCCAGGCAGAAGACCAACGCGAAGTATCCGTATCATTTCTTCCTCTTACACGCCAATAGTATTTTTGCCCGTATCTTGTTAAAGTTATATTCATTCCGCTGTATAAATCTGAATGTGTATATTCAGCAAGTAAAGGTGAATTAAAATTCAGACTTGTATCTATCTGATAATCATAATTCTCAGAACCGGTTACTTTGTTCAGCCAAAGAGTTGTATTTAAAGAAATACTTTCAGAGCCGTTTACCGGAGAATAAGGTGTTGCACCATAGAATTTTGTCGTAAAATTCCAAGTCGAAGTCCATGCGGACGTATCGGTATCATTTCTTCCTTTTGCCCGCCAATAGTATTTTTGTCCGTATCGCAAATCGCTCACTGTCCAACCCGAATATACATCTGTAT
>CAMZKI010000028.1 GCA_947311125.1 uncultured Chlorobiota bacterium | reverse complement strand
ACAAAATATTACGACAAAGTTATTCTTTAATTCTTATTTTATAAAAAAAGTTTGTAATTAATGCTTTACATTCGTGTTCCGACACACCCGCTGTAATCTTTGCCTTAGGATGAAGAATTTGTTTATTAAAAACAGAATATCCTCTTTTGTCGTCAGCAGTTCCGTAAACAATTTTTCCGATTTGTGCCCAATAGCTTGCTCCTGCACACATAGCACAGGGTTCAACGGTAACATACAGAGTACATTCTTTTAGATATTTAGCTCCGAGAAAATCGGAAGCTGCCGTAATTGCCAGCATTTCAGCGTGTGCCGTAGCATCATTTAAAGTTTCGGTTTGGTTGTGTGCTTTCGAAATAATTTGATTATTGCATACAACAACCGCCCCAACGGGAACTTCGCCCTTTTCAAAAGCAATTTGTGCCTGAATTAATGCTTGCTTCATAAAATATTCATCGGAAAAAACAGCTTGTTTTTGCATAGCGAAAGTTAAATTATAAAAAAGAATACTTATTCATAATTTGTAAAGTTATATATTTGTCGAAATTTTCAAAAATTAAAAAATGTACAGAACTCATAATTGCGGAGAATTAAGAATAAAAGATATAAATAAAAAAATTGTATTAAGCGGCTGGGTGCAAAAAGTGCGAAAATTAGGCGGAATGACATTTGTCGATTTACGCGACCGATACGGAATAACGCAATTGGTTTTTAACGATGAAGTTAATGCCGAATTAAGCGAAAAGGCACAAAAACTCGGAAGAGAATTTGTAGTTAAAATTGAAGGAACGGTTGCCGAAAGGAGCAATAAAAATCCGGAATTGCCGACAGGCGATATTGAAATAACGACAGAAAGTTTAGAAATACTGAGCAAATCGGAAGTTCCGCCTTTTACCATAGAAAACGAAACCGACGGCGGTGAAGAAATTCGATTGAAATATCGCTATTTGGATTTAAGAAGACCGGTTGTTCAAAAAGGTCTTCTTTTAAGACATAAAACAGCACAGGAAATAAGGAATTTTTTAAGCGATAAAGGTTTCCTTGAAATAGAAACACCGTTTTTGATAAAATCGACACCCGAAGGTGCAAGAGATTTTGTCGTGCCTTCCCGTATGAGCGAAGGAAAATTTTATGCCCTTCCGCAATCGCCGCAAGTGTTTAAACAATTATTGATGATAGGCGGTTACGATAAATATTTTCAAATTACTAAATGTTTCAGAGATGAGGATTTCAGAGCCGACCGTCAACCGGAATTTACGCAGATAGATTGCGAAATGTCTTTTGTCGAACGAGAGGATATTCTTTCAATTTTTGAAGAAATGACAAAACACCTGTTTAAAACTGTGAAAAATATTGACTTTAACGAAGCATTTCCCCGAATAAAATACGATGATGCAATTGAAAATTACGGTTCCGACAAACCGGATATCCGTTTTGATATGAAAATAAAAGATATAAGCGAGCTTGTAAAAAACAAGGGGTTTAAAATTTTTGACGATGCCGAATACATCGGTGCGATTTGTGCTCCGGGACTTGCAAATTATTCAAGGAAACAGCTCGACAAATTGGTTGATTTCGTAAAACGACCGCAAATAGGAGCAAAGGGTTTGGTATATGTAAAATATAACGAAGACGGAACATTCAAGTCATCGGTTGACAAGTTTTATTCGCAAGATGATTTAAAAACTTGGGCAGACAAAGTTTCGGCAAAACCGGGTGATTTACTTTTGGTGATGTCCGGAAACAAAAAAGCAACACTGACCCAACTCGGAGAGCTGAGGTTGGAGATGGGCGAACGCTTAAATTTGCGAAGCAAAAACAAATTTGCTCCGCTTTGGATTGTTGATTTTCCGCTTTTTGAAAAAGACGAAGAAACCGGACAATTACACGCTATGCACCATCCGTTTACATCGCCGAAAAAAGAAGATGTAGAATTGCTTGAAACAAACCCCGAAACGGTAAAAGCAAATGCCTACGATTTGGTAATAAACGGAAACGAAATAGGGGGCGGCTCAATTCGTATTCATACCGTAGAAATGCAGGAAAAGATGTTTAAACATCTCGGCTTTACGAAAGAAGAAGCCGAAGAACAATTCGGCTTTTTGATGAATGCCTTTAAATACGGTGCCCCGCCGCACGGAGGCATTGCTTTCGGGTTCGACCGTTGGGTTGCTTTGTTTAACGGCTCCGAAAGTATCAGAGACGTTATGGCGTTTCCGAAAAACAATGCCGGTCGCGATTTAATGATTGATGCTCCTTCCGAAATCAACGAACAGCAATTGAACGATTTGCATTTGAAAATTGTGAAAAAATAATCGGAACTAAGTCTCGGCGTGTCTTCAAGACACACCGAGATTGTGTTTACAGCAAATCAATATCAATATCAAATTGAGTTAAACGAATAAACTTTTCAACTCTTTCGGCAATTTCCGATTTTTTCAGATTTTGAATGCCTTCGGTTCCGAATTTTTCGATATCGAAAGAAGCCGCAACCGAGCCGATTATCAAGGCATTTTTCATATTATCAAAAGATAAATCATCGGTTTTTGCCAACCAGCCGATAAAACCGCCCGCAAAAGTGTCACCGGCACCGGTAGGGTCGAAAACCGTTTTTACGGGCAAAGCCGGAGCACTGAAAATATTCATATTTTTATTAAAAAGTAATGCCCCGTGTTTTCCTTTCTTAATAATGAGAAATTTCGGACCTTCGGAAAGTATTTTTTCTGCCGCTGAAATTAAAGAGTGTTCTCCCGAAAATTGTTGTGCTTCTTCATCGTTGATACACAGTAAGTCAACCATCGAAACAGTCTTTTTTAAATCTTCGGGCGTTTTGTCCATCCAAAAATTCATAGTGTCCATCATCACGAATTTCGGTCGTTTTTTCATTCTCTCGATAACTAAGCGTTGAATTGAAGGTGTCAAATTTCCGAGCATCAGGTATTCCGAACCCTGATAAGCGTCGGGAACAAGCGGGTCGAAATTTGCCAATGAGTTTAACTCTGTTACGAGGGTGTCTCTTTTGTTCATATTGTCGTGATATTTTCCCGACCAAAAAAAAGTTTTTTCTCCTTTTTTTATTTGAATACCCTGAATGTCAATATTATGATTTTTCAGCATATCAAGATAATCTTGCGGAAAATCATCTCCTACAACGGAAATCAGATTAGTTTCTTTTTCAAAATACGAAGCCGATAAAGCAACATAAGTGCCTGCTCCTCCTATAATTTTATCGGTTTTCCCGAAAGGTGTTTCGATTGCGTCAAATGCAACGGTTCCTACGATAGTTAAACTCATTAATTTTTTAAGTTTTTATGAAAAAATTTTTGCAAATATATTTGTTTTTTAAAAAAACGTATTACTTTTGCATCGCTAATTTAAAAAAATTCCTCCTTAGCTCAGTTGGTTAGAGCGTCGGACTGTTAATCCGCAGGTCCTAGGTTCAAGTCCTAGAGGAGGAGCACAAAGCTCGGCAAATCGTCGGGCTTTTTTGTTTTT
>CAMZKI010000027.1 GCA_947311125.1 uncultured Chlorobiota bacterium | reverse complement strand
GTGCGTCATGACATGTTTTACAGCCGGGAGGATTTTCACACGTATTTTTCAATATAGTATTATGGATGTCATTTTTAACCAGTATTGAATATTCTTTATGACAACTGCCGCAATTTACCTTATTTACGTTCTCTTTATGCGGAAATTCTGCTCCTGCAAGGTCTTTATGACAAGATATACATTCGACTTTTTTATGTGCTGATTTTTTCAGCTTATCTATATTGACAAATAAGGAAATTTCTTTTCTGTTTTTTACGGTTGTCAGTGTCTTGTCTTCATGACACATCATACATTCATCGTTTGTTTGGGCATAAGAGGTTCCCGCAAACCATAATCCCAAAATAACCGGTAAGAGTATCTGCTTTAATTTATACATTTTGAATATTTTAAGAGTTTTTAAAAATATTTGTTTATGCTTTAAGTCTAAATTCTGTTCGCCTGTTATTCGCCCTGCCTTTCTCTGTTTCATTTGTATCGACAGGGTTTGCTTCCCCGTATGCTTTTATTTTTATTCTTTTGGGTAATATTCCTTTTGCAGTTAAGATTTTTTTTACTGTTTCCGCTCTTTTTTTTGAAAGACCGAGATTGTATTTTTCACTTCCTATATTGTCAGTATGCCCGCATATTATTATTGAACTTTCAGGGTATTCTTTTAAGAATTTATATACCTTATCTACTGCATATTCTGCCGGTTTTGCAAAATCAGTTTTTCCGAATTCAAAATAAATTTTCAAACTTTTTATTTTTTCAAATGCTTCGGTTTCTGTTTTTTTTATCTCTTTATTCTTTTCGGAGGTAACAACAGGTATTTCTTGTATCTTTTCTTTATCTTCCGTATTCTGTATTTTCTCTTCTTTAAAGTCATATACATCTGCAGTATCAAGCTTTTCTTTATTTATAACCGGTGTTGCTTTGTTTGATTTTTCTTTCTCCGCATTTTTATTTTTGTCAATAACCGTATCTTTAATATTTTCAACTGTATCGACATAATAAACATTAGGATTCTTTATGTTTACGATATCGTATAATGTTGTTTTAGTATCTGCTTCGTAAAGCTTCTCTTCATTATTTATAGTTACCGTGTCTTTTTTGTCCGTAATATTTTCTTTTAAAAACGGGTCTGTTTTTGCTTCAATAATATTATTCGTATCGGTATCAGCATAAAATTCTTGTTTATCCGGAATTGTATCTTTTATATTTTCAACTGTTTTCACATTGCCTGTCATATCCTTTTGTATGTTGTTATTTATGTCGGGTACGGAATCTTGCGGCGGAACATAGCCGTATTTTATCGGACTTGTTCTGTTATATGTTTTTTTGGAGTGACATCCTGTATTGCATGACCCGCCGTTTTCAAAAGGTATAAAGTTTAAAGGCATATTCCATGTTCCGAATTTTGTTCTTTTTTTAATCAAAAATTTGTTTTTTGATGCATGCATATCATGGCACAGGTTACAATTTCGTCCTTTATCGCCGTTTATATGTACGTAGTGCATATTTTCATTCCCGTTTCTGAAATTTGTTGCGGTTTCGGATATTTCTTTCTCAATTAATTCTGTATCGTGACAGTTGAAGCATAATTCAAAGTTGCTGACTTCGGATTTTACGTACTCACTTTCGGGAAAGTTACTTATCAATAATGAAGTATTTTCAGAGCCGTGCGGATTATGACACACTGAACACTCTTCCTCAAGCGGCGGATGTTTGTACTTTGCAGTTAAAAGCTTTGCATTTATGTTTTCAATTGTTTTTGTTCCGGTATTTATAGTTTTGTTATGGCATCTTAAGCAAAGTGTTGTCTGTACTTCTCTTAATATTTTATTATTTCCGGATGCGTGAGGCGAATGACAAGAATTGCAGTCATTTTTGCCCTCCGAAACTTTGTGAATATGTTTTGATTCCCCCAATATTGTCTGAATATCATCATGGCAAGTAAAGCACAAGTCGGGAACAGATTCGTTAAGTAAGAAATTTTCTTTTGAATTATGGGGACTGTGGCAATTAGAGCAGTCGTCTTCAAAAGGTGCATGCTGAAATTTTACTTGTTTTTCGGCACCTATATTGTCGTGGCAGGTTATACACAGAGCCGGTTTTTCTTCGTTTAACAGATAAGTGTGGTCTGACTGATGTGAATCGTGGCAAGATAAGCAACCGTCAAGTTCTATAGGTGCATGTATATTATTTTTTTCTTTGAAACCAAAATCGTGGCATTGTTCACATACAAGAGTCGGTGACGGTTTATATAAAAGATATTGATTATCGGTACCGTGCGGTGAATGACAGGATTTGCACTCTCCGCTTTTAACGGGAGAATGTACGTATTTTTTATCATTTTTGGGTTCATGGCATATAAAACACAAATCAGGGGTCTTTTCTACTAATTTAAAATCAATATTTTTTGCTTGCGGATGCTTTTCGCTTATACTTTCGTGACAATTCTGACAATCATCGGTAACCGGAGCATGTAATACTTTATATTTAATTATATCATTATGACAAAATGAACATTCTCTGTCATTTATTTTATTTGTGTTTTTATAATAAACAGGTTTGTTTTTAATTAAATTTGTTTTTATAAAAGGAGTCGCAGCAATAACTCCTGCCGAAAAAATTATAAGTAATACTTTAAATAATAAT
>CAMZKI010000026.1 GCA_947311125.1 uncultured Chlorobiota bacterium | reverse complement strand
TCTCGGGAGACTGCATAGTTCTGAAAGCTCTCCACATTGAATATTCCGGTATATTTTCCGTATCCATGCTTTTAAATACCGTCAGAGCATTGTTTATTGCTCCTATCATATCCGGTTGTGTAAGGTTTTTAACCATTTCAAGTATCGATACGGAAAATATACCGGAATATTCAATGTGGAGAGCTTTCAGAACTATGCAGTCTCCCGAGATGAAGAAAAGTATCGGTTTTATGATTACGTTCTTAAAAAATCTTTCTGCTTCAATGTATAAAGATGATGAAAACAAAAAATCAAATAATTAATAACCTCTAAAAATTTTAAATTATGGCACAAAAAGAATATGCAGGAAAAATGATTGACATTGACGATAACGGATATTTTGTAAATCCTGAGCAATGGTCAAGAGAAGTTGCACAAGCAATGGCAAAGGAAAACGGAGAAGAACTGACCGATAAACACTTTGAAGTTCTTGAATTTATAAGAGAAAAAGTAAAAAACGGAGAAAGTTTAACTATTCGCTCCATAGGAAAATCCGGAATTACGGATGTTAAAGGATTCTATAAAATGTTTCCCGGAGCTCCTCTTAAAAAAGCAACACTATATGCAGGTGTTTCAAAACCCTCAAGTTGCGTTTAATTATTAACTTTTAAAAATAAAAATTATGGCAGACGAAACTAAACATCCGTTAAAAAAGGTCTTGATGATATGTGCAAAAGGCTCGTTAGAAGATGTTTTGGCAACTTTGGTAATGGCAAACGGTGCTGTTATGGAAGGTATTGAAACAAAATTATTCTTTACTTTTTTCGGACTAGACGGAATTACAAAAAAACGTATGAACAAATTACATACGGCAACAGTTGGTAACCCGGCAATGAGAATGCCCGGCGGACTTCCTTTTCCTACTTTACTCGGGGCATTACCCGGAGTAGAAGCCGGTGTTTCCGCTATGATGAGAAAACAAATTGATGAACTCGATATTCCGCGTGTTGATGAATTTTTGGAAATGATTGAAGCCGGAGGCGGGGAAATTTATGCCTGTAAATTAGCCGTTGATATGTTTAAGCTCAAAAAAGAAGACCTTGCAGATGAAGTCAAAGATATAATAACAATAGGCGAATTTTATGAAATGGCTGACGGGTTGCAAACTCAAATAATTTTCACATAGAGGTATTTAATTATATTTCCGTAAAGTGTTAAAAACACCCTAATTATCAGGGTGTTTTTTTATGCTTATTGATAATGCCGGTAATTAATTTTATTTTTTATTTTTGTATCGGTAAAATTTTTATTTAATCATTAAAAAATAAGATATTATGTTTAAAGGACACCCTAAAGGATTAATAGCGGCAGCTTTGGCTAATATGGGCGAACGATTTGGTTTTTACACCATGATGGCTATTTTAGTATTATTTCTGCAGTCTAAATTTGGTTTAGACGGCACTAATTCAGGAATAATTTATTCTGTTTTCTATGCTCTTATATATATATCAGCGTTAGTCGGCGGAGTAATAGCAGACAGACTGCAAAATTATAAAGGAACAATTACGGCAGGGCTTATTATTATGACAATAGGATATGTAATTTTGGCAATTCCTACGCCTACTCCCGTTCCTAACTATAACCTTTATTTAACAGTTTCGTTAGTTGCTCTTTTTGTAATAGCATTTGGTAACGGTATGTTTAAAGGAAACTTACAAGCGCTGGTAGGACAAATGTATGACAAAGGGGATTATACAGACAACAAAAGAGAACAAGGATTTCAAATTTTTTATATGTTTATTAACATAGGAGCAATTTTTGCACCTTTTATAGCTCCGTCAATAAGAAATTGGTGGCTGAAGAGCCAAGGGTTTATTTATAACCCTGAATTGCCTGCATATTGTCATTCTCAATTGGACGGTAAAATTACGGAAAAAACTGCAGCAGCTTTCCGGGAGTTAGCAAACAAGGCAACTATATCGTCTTCGGAGGTAACCAATTTAGCAGATTTTTCAAAAAATTATCTTAATGCCTTTACCACCGGATTTCATTACGCATTTGCTATAGCTATAGTTGCAATGCTTATTTCTGTCGTAATTTATTTAACGAATAAAAAATACTTTCCTAACCCGAAAGGAAAAACTGAAGATAAACAAAATAAAACCGAAGAAATTCAAATGGATACCAAAGAAATTAAGCAAAGAATATATGCACTTCTTGCGGTTTTCGGGATTGTTATATTTTTTTGGTTTTCGTTTCATCAAAACGGTCTTACTTTAACATTTTTTGCCAGAGATTATACTTTGCTTAAGATAGGCTCTTATGATTTGTCCGTAGAGTCATTTCAGGCAATGAATCCTTTTTTTGTTGTTTTCTTAATACCGGTAATACTAAGTATTTTTTCTTGGCTAAAAACAAAAGGTATAGATCCTTCAACTCCTAAAAAAATAGCTATAGGTATGGGTATTGCGGCCTTAGCTTATCTTGTTATGGCTGTAGCATCAATAGGTCTGCCTCTTTATGAAACAATAAACCCGCAAAAAGGAGGTGTTTCACTTCCTGATACACAAAAAGTAACCCCATTTTTACTTATAGGAACTTATTTTATACTTACTGTCGCAGAGTTATTTATCAGCCCGCTGGGTATTGCATTTGTTTCTAAAGTTGCTCCTCCGCAATATCAGGGGCTTATGCAAGGCGGATGGTTAGGGGCTACAGCACTCGGGAATCAGCTGTTGTTTATTGGTGCTATACTTTATGAAACAGTTCCTTTATGGGTTACATGGGGATTGTTTGTGGTTGTTTGTTTAGTATCAATGTTTACTATGTTGTTTATGGTTAAATGGTTAGATAAGATTGCGAAATAGGCATATTGTTTTTATACTTAATTTTTTGAAAAGCCATTAGTTAATACGGTGGCTTTTCTGCTTATTAAATTGTTGATATTTTAAAAATTTTAGCTTTACGGCTATATCATTAAATTTTTTATCTTCCTGTTTCTCATATTTTCCTTTTTCTGTCTTTGGAAATAAAAAAATCCCCGAATAATAACGGGGACAATTTTTTTAATTGTTTTTTTAGGATAATGCTTTATTTCGCATTTTTTGCAATGTTATAAAGTGTTTCCGCATCTTTCAGAGAAAATTCCGTAAAGAGCTTCAGTCCTTCACCAAACTCTATTGCTTTACCGTCCTTCATCATTACATAGTAAAATTTATAATCTTCATACTCATCGGTTTTTACTTTGTATATAAAACCGTTTGTTTCTTCTTTGATAAATTCAGCAAAACCTTCTTCTTCTTGAGCAGATTCTTTTGCATCACTGACAATCTCTTCAATTGTTCGTGTTTCTTCGGTATCATCCATTGAAATTTCCATTACGAACTCGTCTTTTACGATTTCATAATCAAGCATTTTTATTCCGCCGAATTCTCCCATAAACATTCCTTCTTTTACTTCTGCACCTTCCGGTGCTTTAATGGTAACGGGAATACCTTTGTCTGCAAGATTTAATTCTGTTAATTTCATATCGGCTAATGAATCACCGCTGCTTTCGTTGCCGCAGCTCGCTGAAAATACTGCTAAGACAGCAGTAAATAAAAATAATCCTAATTTTTTCATACTTATAATTTTATTAATTTGCATAAGAAACAAAGATAATGAACTTTTGAGTTTCAGACAAGATTTACATATGTTTTTTTATTTCAATATATCAGGTAAAATTTTTCCGGTTGATGCATTAGGATATGCTATTTGCAGAAAGCGTGCAAGGGTGGGGGCTATGTCGGTCATTGAGACAGGAACATCTGTTTTTCCCTGCTTTATTTTCCATCCGTAAAAAATTAGAGGGACGTGTGTATAGTTTCTGTATCCCGAACCGTAATTTTTGTCGCTTCCCGGAACATATCCGGGTTCTAATATGAAGGAAATATCTCCGGAGCGTTTTTTATGATAGCTGTTCTGGGCTCGCATTTGCATTCCTGAGGTATAGTTTCTGTTTTCTAAATTGAATGATGTAAGGGCATTTGAGACTCCCGTAAAGTTTACTGCGAAATCGGCAATTTTGTTCTGAATTTCGTAAAGGTTAAGTTTTTTGTCTTCAATTTTGTTTCTGTCAAGATAAAGATAAGAGCCGTCAAAATATTCAATCAGCTTATTTTCGCCGTATATAGCATGCAAAAAGCTGTTAAGAAGGGTTTCGGCATTTTTATCTTTAAAGAAGCCTCCGGGCATATTGATTTCCCGCAACAGCCTCGGAGAGTCTGATGAGCCTCTGTCGGCAGTAAGTATAACTACCGTATTTTCAATACCTGCAAAGTCGTTAATGAAATTCAGAAAATGTTTTAAATCTCTGTCAAGTCGAACATAAGTATCTTCAAGTTCTGCGGAGCGGATACCGAATTTTTTCGTAATATTTGATGTTGCGGTAAAGGCAACATTCAGATAGTCACAAAACTTGTCCTTTCCGAGATTTTCGTTTACTATAGCCGAGATTGCAAAATCTTTTGTATAAGTGTTTCCGAAAGGTGTATATGTAAGTATTTCATAAGAGTCGTAAGCATTTTTAAGTTCTTGCAGGTTATAAGGGAATGTTTTTCGGTCTCCGATAAAACCTGTTTCGAAGGAGTTGTTATCTCCGAGTGTGTTTTTATATTTTTCAAGAGGCAAAAAGGTATTCCACTCTTTTGAGAGGTATATATCCGGGAACCTTTTTTCGTTGAAACGGTTTACCCATTTAGGCAGTTGTGAGAAATAATAGTCGGATGAAATCCATTTCCCTGTTTTTTTATCAATCCAGTATGCTGCACTTGCGAGATGACCGCCGGATAATATTGCGGCGTAGTCTTTTGGCGAAATGCTTATAACTTTTGATTGTTTATAGTCGGACAGGCGAAGCTCATCGGAGAATGTAGATGTAAGAAGTGATTTCGGAGAGTATCTTATTTCAAAATTATCTGTTCCTGCGGGTTTTGCTTTTTTATCGTAAATGCAATATTCTTTTCGGTTTGTGATTCTTTTATACCAATAGTTGCTTACGATTCCGTGTTGTGAAGGGTTTGTTCCGGTTACAACTGTTGCATAGCCTGCCGGTGATTTTGTATAAAGGTAGTCATATTCGGCATTTTGATAGTATTTTCCGTGTTTTACAAGTTTTTTAAAACCTTCTTCGGTAAATTTATCCCAATATTTATACAGGTAATCGTATCTCATTCCTTCAACGAAAATAGTAACAATTAATTTTGGTTTTTCTCCGGGAGTTCTTTCTTGTGAGTAGATATTCAGGTTTAGGATAAATACGAAGATTAAAAACGTAATATGTTTCATTCGAAAAATATTTTAGAAAAATTATAAAAAACTGCCCGAAAATCTCTGTTAACTTTCGGGCAATATTTTTTTGCGGGTTATTTGATATTAATTTATTTCATCGGCAAAAAGCGGGTCTATAAGAATTCTTCCGCAGTGTTCGCATACAATAATTTTTTTTCTGTTGGCAATGTCCAGTTGTCTTTGAGGCGGAATTTTGTTGTGGCAGCCTCCGCAGGCACCTCTGTCAATTATTGCAACGGCAATACCGTTTTTTACATTTTTACGGATTCTGGTGTATGCTTTAATCAGTCTTTCTTCAATTTGTTCTTTTATTTTCTCGGATTCTTTCAGTAATCTTTCTTCTTCAATTTTTGTTTCACCGGTAATGTCATCAAGCTCGTCTTTTTTTTCTTTTAGTTCATCTTTCTTCTCTTTAATAATTTCTTTAATTTCTTTTACCCGTTCTTTCTCTGCTTTAATTTTTTCTTTGTATTCCTTAATTCTCTTTTCGCTGAGCTCTATTTCAAGTTTTTGAAATTCAATTTCCTTATTAAGAGAGTCGTATTCACGGTTATTCTTAACCGTCATTTGTTGTTTTTCGTATTTTTTAACTTTTTCTTCCGACTCAACAATTTTGTTCTTGTAATCGTTGAGAGCTTTTGTGAAATCTTCAATTTCGTCTTTTATTTTTCCTGTTCTTGTTTCCAGGCCCACGATTTCATCTTCTAAGTCTTTTATTTGAAGAGGTAACTCTCCTCTTAATGTTCGTATCTCATCTATTTTTGAGTCAATGGTTTGCAATTGAAACAACAATTTCAGTTTTTGTTCTTCAGTTTGATTTACTGTATCAGCCATGGTTTATAAGTAGTTAATAGGATTTGTATTTACTTTTGATAAAAAGCACGCAAAGTTATTAAATTTTTTTGTAAGAATGTCAAAAATCAAATCTTTTGTGAAACGTTCGGTTTCAAAATGTCCTGCATCTGCTATAAGTATCTTATTATCAGCATCAAAAAAGTCGTGGTATTTAAAGTCGGAACTGATAAAAATATCTGCATTTTGATTTATTGCGTGTTTAAGCAGAAAACTTCCGCTGCCGCCGCATAATGCAACTTTTTGTATCGGTTTTCCGAGTAATTTTGTATGACGTATTGTTCCTGTTTTCAATATATCTTTTATTTTTATTAAAAAATCTTTTTCTGAAATTTCTTTTTTTGTTTCTCCTGTCATACCGGCTCCTGTTTTCTCATAATTATTTTTCAGGTCGTATATATCATAGGCAACTTCTTCATAAGGGTGTGCTTCTGTTAACGCATTAATTATTTTATTTTTAAGATAAAACGGAAAAATTGTTTCAAATCTTATTTCTTCTTCGTGATGTTCTTTGTTTTTCTCGCCGATGAACGGTGTTGTATTTTTCCCGGCTCTGAAAGTTCCCGTTCCTTCAATGTTAAAACTGCAATTGTCATAATTTCCTATATGTCCTGCTCCTGCAGCAAAGACAGCGGCTCTGACTTTGTTTGTATAATCAACGGGGATAAATGTTACGAGTTTTTGTAATTGATTTTCACCGGGTAAAAGCGGTTTGCAGTTAACAAGTTCGAGTTTTTTACACAGAATAGAATTAACTCCGTTAATAATATTATCAAGATTTGTGTGTATTGCATATATTGCAATGTCGTTTTTTAAGGCTTTTATGACTGTGCGTTCAATATAACTGTTGCCGTTAATTTTTTTCAATCCTTTAAATATAACAGGATGGTGAGAAATAATCAGATTGGCTTTTTTCGTGATTGCTTCTTCAACAACTTCGGGAGTTGTATCTAATGTTATTAAAACAGAATTTATTTCTGTATTTTTATCTCCGATTATTAATCCTGAGTTATCATAATTTTCCTGAAGAGGCAAGGGAGCAACGGATTCAAGATAGTTTGTGATGTCTTTTATCTTCATAAGTATTTCCTTTTTAGGCAAAAATACTAATTATAATGAATTGGAACGGGTATAAAAATTAAAAATCCGCTTGAATTTAGTTTATTCAAGCGGATTTTGCAAGCCTTTAACCTGCTATTTTACCAATAATTTTTCTCCTGTATCTTTTACAATTCTCCTGTAAAAATCTTCACTGTAACCGGGTTGAGATAAGTGCGGGTTCAGATGTCCGGGATTCGGGGTTTTAATATTTCCGTCCATATATTTCATAAAGAGATATTGCTAGAATTTTTTCCATTCGTAAACAAGATTGTCGGCATTATTAACAGAAAAGTCCGTAATAAAATCAATTGCGGCTTTTTTATCGGTTTCATACAGAATTTTTGCACCGGCATCAATTGCTTTAACTTTGTTTTGAAAGTTTTTTTCCAGTTCGTGTTGTTTTTTATAAATTTCAGGATGAATTCTGTTATATGCAAGGTATGCAAAGTTTGTAACCTGGTTAAATATCCAAAATGCCGAGTTATCAGACCATTCCATCATTGCTCCGTTTCCCGGGGCATAAGCTTCCGGGATTCTTTGTGATGCACTGTAAATAGGGGTATATACGGCACTTGCAGGGTCGTCAACTCCGAACCATATGATTCCTCCTGTTTCATCGGGCAGCCAGTTTCTTGATTGAGCTACAAATGTGAATCCTGTTTGTTGCGTTGCGGTTGCTCTTTCGTTACAAAATACCAAAGTGTCTTTTTTATATTTTTTAAACAGTTTGTTTAGTTCTTTACTTCCGTCACTTGTTATTTTCCAAGTAAGAGGACGCCATCTGTAAGGCAGTTCGAACGGGCCTGCACCTGCGTCTTTTCTCATATCCAGCGGAGTATTTTCGAGATGGTCGCGTAAGAAATCAAACATATTTTGGAGTGTTATTTTTTTATCGGGTTTAATCCACAGAGGCATTCTGTTTGTAGCATATCCGTTAGGATTTTTTCTGCCGTCGGCAAATGATTTTGCATATTCTACTTCACCTTTTGCATAATCAAAATACTTGTTCATATCTTTTTTAACATCTTTAAACATAGACCAAACACGTATTTCGCAAAAACGAGCGGCTCCGAAATCAACGGGAGCATATGTATCGGAGAAACTGAAATCTTTTTCGTTGCCTATATACCATCCTTTTTTTCTGGCAAAGGAAATGACATCATTACTGTTAAATGTATCAGCATTCGGGTCTGTCCACTTATTTTGTTTTTGATAATCGAATGTTGTAATGCGTGCTTGGTTTGCATGTCCGCTTATGTATCCGTCGGGAATTCTGCGAGCTACCCAAACAGCACCTTTCTCTCCTTGTCCTTTTCCTATCATTTCAAAAATCCATACTTCATTTTTGTCGGCAACAGAAAAAGATTCTCCGCTGCTGTAGTATCCGTATTTTTCAACTAAATCGGTCATAACCTTTATTGCTTCTCTTGCTGTTTTGGAACGTTGTAAAGCAACATAAATAAGGCTTCCGTAATCCATTATTGCACCGTCTTGGTGATATAATTCGTGTCTTCCTCCGTAAGTTGTTTCTCCTATTGCTACTTGAAATTCGTTCATATTTCCGACAACATTATATGTGTGAGCAACTTGAGGTATTTTTCCGAGGTATTTTCCTGTATCCCATTCATAAATATCAAGCATACTTCCCGCGGGCCAGTCGGTTGCAGGCCAGAAATAAAGTTCGCCGTAAAGAACATGAGAGTCGGCATTGTAACTGATCATAACAGAACCGTCGGCAGAGGCTCCTTTAGTAATTAAAAAGTTTGTGCAGGCATTTGATTCAAAAGAAAAAAATGTTATTACACTTATAAGTGCCGCAGCAAATAATTTTTTCATAATTGTTATTTTTCAAATTCTAAATTAAAACTAAAAACGTAACAAAAATATAAGAATTAATATAAAATTCACTATTTTTGTTTAAATTTAAAAAGATAATTATGACAAGTAATAAAGAAGATGTAATTCTTGAAACAATAAAAAATAAATCGATACTTAAACAAAAAGTTTTTACGAATACTTACAGGGTTTTCGGCGATTTGAAAACTTTATTAGCAGAAATTGAAAAGAAATATAATGCAAAACTCAAAGGGGCGGTTCAGGAAGCACCTTTCAGGTATAAGAATATAAGTAATTTTCAGTGTGAACTTAAAATTGCGGGAGATATTTTGGTTTTTCAGATGCATTCTAATGTTTTTGAGTTTGACAGAGATCACGGAGTTTGGAAAATATCTTATGTTCAAAATAATGATATGGTAACTTATTCCGGAATAATTAATATCTATAATTTTTTGGCTGATTCTTTTAAATATAACAGAGTAAATGATTTGGGATATTTAGTAGGCAGAATTTTTATAAATAAGGATATGCATTATTTTGTTGAAGGGAAACGCCAAATGGGATATTTGTATAACGATTTCGGTAACAGCATAATAAATAAAGATAAGTTGAAAGAAATTGTTGATACGGCTATTGCTTATTCCTTGGATTTTGACTTATTGGTTCCTCCGTATGAGAATATGAAAGTGATTACCGTAGAGCAAATTCAGGAAAAGAGAAACAGAAATCCGATACAAACGGGAAAAAGGTTGGGTTTTGGCTTCCGTTCTGATGATGTAAGAGGAGAGGCACCGGTTTATACGGGCGGGTAAGCGTATTTTAGAAGTTATTGTTGTGCTTTTATCAGCCTGCCGGATGATATCGTATCATTAATCGTGACTTTTAAAGGGTTTCCGGAATAATATACATTACCGCTGCTTTTTATTACACAACTGAGATATTTTGTTACGTCAGCGTAAATATCTCCTTTTGATGTGTTTTCAATATAAGCACTGTCTGTTGTTAATTTTGAGGCATCAACGGCAAAAAGGCTTGTATTCCATAATTTTAAGATATTTGTTCTGCCTTGAAGATACATTTTTCCGCCGTTAAGATGTGTATTCCAAAAATAAAAAACTCTGCAGTTTATTTTTAAATCGGCTTCACAAAATTTAGTATTAACAATAATGCCTGTTTCGTTGTTGTTTATCAGAGTGTTTTCCGAAATTATTTTTGATGCGGCGTTTACTCTTATAAGACTTATGCTTTTTAAGTGAATTTTAACATTTATTTTGCTTTTTTCGGGTTTGGTAAATTTGCAGTTATAGTCGTTACCCAGAGTTAAAGAATTTTCATAAATATTAAAGACTGTTGCATCGGCATATTTTTCATATGCTGATATAATCAGCTTATTAACGGTATCTTGTATTAAATTCACATTAAAATTGTCGTTTATAACAAGAGTATCAAAACTGTTTATATTGTATTCGTATGAAACCTTTTCGCCTGTATTGCTTATACAGTCTGCCGTTTTGCGGCAAGCAGAAATAATTAATATTAAAGAAAATACGATAATAAGTATGTTTTTCATTTTTTTTTATTTTGAAAAATAATAGCCTAAGCCTAATTCTGCAACATCCAATACCCAAAGATTAGTTTTCATTGCAAGATTTGCAAATAAATTTTTTGATATTTTATATCTTACAATACCTCTGTTATACATTGTTTGGTTATTTAGTTTATCGGTAAGTAATATATAAAAACCTTCCTGAATTATCAGAGAAAGTTTGCCGATAATTAGTTCTTGCGAAAGGTGTATGCCCGATTTCAGTTTGTAAATTTCCTGAATTTCAGAAATCCCTGCTTTTTTCATCTCATCGGGTATTGAAGTATCATAAAATAAATCAAGCCCGGCTCCCAAGGCTCCTTTATATCCGAGTATTCTTTTGTATTCGGCAGATAATGATCCTGCAAAATACAGTCGGTCGGCAAATCTGCGTGTATGTTTTCCGCTGCCTGCAATTATAAAGGCAAATTCGTTTTTTTGTATAAAATCAGGTATTTTAACCGTTATTTTTTTTGTTTTTTTTGTCAGATAATAATCAATACCGGAATAAAATGTCCAAAAATTCAGACCTAAATTAGGTTCGGCAAAGTTTGCATTTGAGAAATGTCCGAATGATGTCCCTGCCGAGAGAGATATTTTGTCATTGATACGATAATATAAATCTATGTTTTCGGAGAACCAAACATTAAAATTTGAGCCTATTGCAATGTTGTGAAAATTGGTTTTTATATCAAATTTTTCACTTACATAAGCAATTCCGACTTCTGTTTTTGAGTAAACAGACAGATTCTTTTTTCTGTAGAGCGGTAATGCAATGAACGGAGAGACAGATGCAACTCTTCCAAAAACCGTGTCGTTGCCTAAGCTGCCGTAATATGACGAAATACCCGTTGTCGGATATTTATATACCATTTCCCATATTTTTTCTCCGGTTAAATTTTTTTGCAAACTTATTTTTAAACCTTTTATTGCATCATTTGTGAAATAGTTAAAGAGGTTATATTCGGGTAATAACCAACCGTAATGAAAATCAGCTTTTATATGCAGGTTATCCGTAATTTTTGTCTGAGATTTTACTTGGGTGCTTAAAAGAACTGCAAGTAACGGTATCACTGACTTCTTTATAATTTTCATTTGCTTTTATTCCAATCCAACAATCTTTGTTCTCCTTCAAGCATTTTTATGTCTGTAATATCTTGGCTCACTTCTATTGTTCCTTTGTAGTTTCCTGAGTCGTCGTAAAGTGCATAGTATTCAATTAAGATAAATCGCCCTTTCATTTGTATCCAAAATCGGGCTTTGTCTTTTTCTTTGTTTTTAAATGATTGAAGAATTTCTTCAACGATATGAACGCTTTCGTGCGGATGACAATTTTGCACCGTGCGTCCTATTATTGCCTTAGAACGAGTAAAGAAACGATGTTTCGGGTTTGAAAAGAATTTTACGACATCATTTTCGTCAACAAAAGTTATATCAACAGGTAAGTTATTAATTAACAAAATAATTTGCTCGGGCAGCAGTTTGCCTGTTTTTAAGTTGACAAACATTTCTTCTGTTTTTAAGTCGTTTTTCTTTAATTCTTCATTACTTATGTTATTTTTAGGTCTTTCGGGTGTTTCTATATATGCAAATCCTATTTCAAAACTTTGTATAAGCATTTCGTTAAAATCGTTATCGTCTAAAATCTCAAGAGTAAAGGGATGCAAAATATATTCTTCTCTGAAAATAATCGGGACAACGGCAAAAAAGAATTTACCTGTTTGTTTATTAAATTCACGTAAATTAAAATTATCGTTTTTTATTAGTGATATTATTTCTTTCAGGGTTTCTCTTATTTCATCATGAAAACTCCACATTACTTTAAGACAATTATATTTGTTGTCTTTTTTTTCAATATAAGGAAACAGAATATTTTCTTTTTTCCGGTAATGTTTTTCAAATTCTGAAAATTCTGAAAAAAGTTTCAGTAATTTATTTTTAATATTTTTAAAATCTGTTTCTTTTTTATTCAGAGTTTTTAAAAGTGCTTTTATTTCGGAAAGGATTTTTTCTGCGACTCTGTTTTCTTGTTCGAGATAGTATAAAAAGGTATTCTTTTCGGGAAGAATACGATTGTAGTTTTTTAAAGGTTCGTAAAAAATATTGAGAATTTTCCCTATATGTGTTTTTACTTTTTCTACTGAAAATTGTTCGGCAATAAGCTCGTGAACAACATAAACAACGTCTGCAGGAGTAAGATTATTAATTGCATTTTGAAATTTTTCGATAAAGATTTTTCGTTTGCCGCCGTTAATAATTCCTGCGGAGAAATTATATAATTCTTTACGCCTTAATGAAATATTGTTTATAAATTCTGACATATATTATTTTTTAGATGTATGCAAAAATAAAAATAATTGCTAAAACCTGTGTTAATTCTTAATTTTGCCAAAAAAATAAAATGGATATTGTTGCTAACTTAAACCAAATAAAATCAGAACTTCCGGAGGGAGTGAAACTTGTTGCTGTTTCTAAAACTAAGCCTAATGAAGATATTATGTCGGCGTATAATGCGGGGCATAAGGTTTTCGGGGAGAATAAGGTTCAGGATTTAGTGAGAAAATATGAGGAGCTTCCGAAAGATACAGAGTGGCATTTTATAGGTCATCTTCAAAGCAATAAGGTAAAGTATATTGTTCCTTTTGTTTATCTTATTCATGCTGTTGACAGTTTTAAACTTTTGAAGGTTATTAATAAAGAGGGGATGAAAAATAACAAAGTTATTAATTGTTTGTTTCAGATGCATATTGCCGAGGAAGAAACAAAATTCGGGATGTCGTTCGGAGAGCTTACGGATATTTTGAATGCAGATGAATTTAAGGAGCTGAAATTTATAAAAATCAAAGGTTTAATGGGTATGGCGACAAATACTTCGGATAAAAATCAGGTTAGAAAGGAATTTTCTTATTTAAAGTCGTGTTTTGATAAATTAGGGGCAGTTTTTTTCAAAGGTGATACAAATTTTAAATATTTGTCGATGGGAATGTCCGGGGATTATAAAATTGCCGTTGAAGAAGGGGCTAACATTGTAAGGGTAGGGAGTCTTATTTTCGGGGCTCGTAATTACGGCAGGTAATCAGTTTTCAAATGAGTTTAATAAGTCTAAAGCTTTATTCTGATATTTCCCGTTTTCGGTAATTATTTTATTTAAGATTGTTTTTGCTTCTTCTTTTTTTCCGAGTTTTATTAAAGAATTTGCTTTATACCATTCTGAATCTTGTGTATATTTACCTGAGAAACCGTCAATAACTTTATTAAGTTGTAATATTGCTTTATTGTATTTTTTTAAGTTGTAATAAGAAATTCCGGATTTATATAAAATTTCGGTATCATTAGGTTTATATTCCAGATATTTTAAAAAATCGGTTAATGCTTCGTCATAAATTTTCAAATCGTAAGATAATAAAGCACTTTCTCTCAGGCTTCTGTATTTTTCTTTATTTTTTTTATCCGAAGTTTTGCTTTTAAAGTTGTTTCCTCGTGTAGCTGTCCCGAAAAAGTTGTTATTACCGGCGGTTACATTGTCGGTTACGGCATTATCGTTATTGTTATTTGAGATTTCCGTTGTATTTTCTTCTGCAAGGTACTCATCTTCGGTTTTTTCAGAATTTATAACGTTTGATGTTTCTGCCGGAATTGTTTCGACAACATAGTCAATCTCATTTTTTTTATCGTTTGAGGTATTTGTTGCAGTTTTTTTTTCAGGTGTGAAGTTTTCGGTCTTATTTTTTTCTTGTTTTTTTTGCTTTGTAATATCCGTAACGGTATTTTCCTTATTATCTGTAGCCGGAGCAGTGTTATTTTTATCGGGAATAATAACTTTTTCTTCCGTAGTTATTTCTTTTTCAGGCGAGTATGCTGTTTTGTTGTCGGTTTGTATCATATAAAGTTTTATTAAGAAACCGGCAGCAATAATTAATATAAATGAGGCGGCAATTGAAATAAAACTCCTCACAATATTTTTATTTTTTCTGATATTTAAATCCTGTTTTAATTTTGTATTTGATATTTTATTGTCTATTTGTGAGTTTAAGCCTGCAACTATCGTATTTAATTTATTGTCATCGGAAAGTATTGATAAGCCTTCAATCTCATCGGAACACATCAGGCAATCAGCTAAATGCAATTCAACTTCTCGAAATTTTTCACTGCTTAATTTACCGGAAATATAGTCCCTAATCTCATTCTCGGTAAGACAAGATGTACTGTTGAATATTTTTGAAATTTCCGGTTTCATTTTATTAAGTGTAAAAGTATTAAAAATAAAGTGCTTATACCTTGTTTAGTTAAAACATTTTTTAAATTTCTTTTTCCGTTTTGTATATAACTTTTTACTTTTTTTTCAGGATAATTTGTCATTTTTGCAATTTCGGAATATGACTTTCCTTCAAAATAAAATAACTTAATACATTCTTTTTGGTTACTTTTCAGTTGGTTTACGGCATTTTGAACTGTATCTGCTTTTAACTCATCTACTTCATTTTCCTTAAGATGAATATTAATATCATTTTCCATAAAAATTTCTGTATCTTTTTTCAGTTCCAGGTCTTTTTTAAGGTCAGATTGCTTTTTTCTGAGATACATCAGGCAATGATTTCGCGTAACCGTATAAAGCCAAGATTTAAAAATTTCTACTTTATGGTTAATCAAGTCATCAAAAAGTTTTTCAAATATTTGCATTAAAGCATCTTTTGCATCATCCTCATTTTTGAGATATTTTAGTGAAACCAAGAAAACAAATCGGGTGTAACGCTTAAATAATATGCCTACAATCTCTTTATCAAGGTTTTCTTTATAAAGAGAAACTAATTTATTATCTGATATTTTCGTGTACTTATTCAAGTTTTATGCTGAGAAATATATAGGGCAAATTTAGAAAATTTTGTTAAAAACCGAACAATTAATGTATTTTTGTTCAATTATTTATGAATTACAGAATTAAACTTAATGATTAAAAAATATTTATCGCTGGTAAAGTTCAGTCATACAGTTTTTGCAATGCCTTTTGCACTGATTGGTTTTTTTCTTGCTTTAAAAATCTCAAATAAAGAAATATTAAGTTTTTCAAATTTGCAGCTTTTGATGTTGGTAGTTTTGGATATGATTTTTGCAAGGAATGCGGCAATGGGTTTTAACCGTTGGTTAGACAGGCAGATAGACAAAAAAAATCCGAGAACGGCAGTTCGGGAAATTCCTTCCGGACAGATAAAATCTAAGTATGCCCTTTGGTTTGTTATTATTAACTCCGTATTGTTTTTAGTAACAACTTTCTTTATAAACAATCTTGTTTTTTATTTGGCACCCGTTGCTTTAGCCGTAATTTTGGGTTACAGTTATACAAAAAGGTTTACCTGGTTTTGTCACTTTATACTCGGGCTGGGTTTATCGCTCGCCCCGGTAGGTTCGTATCTTGCCGTAACAGGAGAATTTTCACTTTTACCGGTGCTTTTTTCTCTTACGGTTTTGTTTTGGACGGCAGGTTTTGATATCATCTATTCTCTGCAAGATGAGGACTTTGATAAGGAGAACAATTTAAAGTCTATTCCGACGCTTCTCGGGAAAAAAAATGCACTTTACCTGTCGAGTTTATCTCATATTATTACCGTTCTTTTTATAATATGGGCAGGGATAAGAGGGGCAGAGTTTCTCGGAGTTTGGTATTGGGCAGGTGCTTTGTTTTTCGGTTCTTCGCTTTTTTATCAGCACCTGATAGTAAAGCCTAACGATTTAAGTAAAGTAAACTTGGCTTTTTTTACGACAAACGGAGTTGCAAGTATTGTTTTTGCTGCTTTTACGCTTATGAGTTTGTATATTTGAGTATGTTAATATTTATTCACAGAAAATTTCCCAAGCTTTTTCTGCCTGCAGATGTAACATTTCTAAGCCGTTTTGTATTTTTGCACCTCTTTTTTTACCTTCGGTAAGGAATAAGGTTTGAGAGGGGTTGTAAATTAAATCAAATAAATGATGTTTTTCGGACAAGAAATAGTAAGGAATGTCCGGTTTTTGATTTATTTTCGGGTAAATGCCGAGAGGTGTGGCATTTATAATCAATAAATTTTCAGAAATAATATCTTTATTCAGTTCATTGTATGAAATAAATTTTTCGAGAGATTTTTCTTTTCGGGAAACGAATTTGTAATTAAAATTCATATTTTTCAAGGCATAGGAAACAGCTTTTGCGGCACCTCCGCTTCCGAGAATTAAAGCATTTTTTATTTCAGGATTTATTTTTTTCTTTAAAGATTCCTGAAACCCGTAAATATCGGTATTATAACCTTTTAAGTATATTCTTTTATTTTTTTCAGTGACTTTTATAACGTTAACGGCATTAATTTTTTGTGCTGAATTGTCTAATTCATCCAAAAAGGGTATAATTTCCTGTTTATAAGGTGATGTTACGTTAAATCCGGCAAAATTTTTATCGGAATTTATTATTTCTTTAAATTTGTTAATATTCTGAACGGGAAAATTCAGGTATTCAGCATCCGTAATAACTTCATCTTTGAATTTTTTCAGAAAATATTTTTTTGAAAATGAATGTGTCAGCGGATAGCCTATTAATCCGAAAGTTCTCATACAGAGCTTATTTTTTTGCAAAATGTTCGGTTGCCCATACGGAAAGAATTCCGGTAAACATAAATGCAACAGCAAGAATTACTTCTGTGTCAATTTTTTCAGGAAAATAGCGTATGTAATTACTGATTACAGGTTCTCCGTCAGCTTTCAGAACTTTTAATCCGTCGTTTCCGATAAGATACTGCGGATGTTTCCAGGGCCAGAGAATAATGAGTGAACCAAGAATAAAACCGGTTAAAGATGCTATGGTTTGGTTTTTGTATTTTTTGTATATTAAAGATAAAATATTTGAAAATGCAGGCAGTCCGATTGTAACACCGAGAGCAACGGGCAGTAAAACGTGAAAATCAAGATTGTTTATTGAATCTATCATTACAAGTTGGTAGTTTCCCATAAGAACGAGTATAAAAGAGCCTGAAAGTCCCGGAAGAATCATACTTATAATTGCAATAATTCCGCAAAGGACCAGGTATAAAAATCCGTCATTTTCGGTAGCCGGATTTTGCAGAGAAATCCATACGGCAATTACTGTTCCCGCAATAAATGAGATAATTACGGAGATATTTATTTTATCTGTGTTTTTTCCTACAAAATAGACAGATGCTAAAATTAAACCGAAGAAATAAGCCCAAACAAAAACCGGAAAATTTTCAAAAAGATATGAAAGGAGGCGGGCAAGAGTAAAAATACTTATTACGGCTCCGGAAAAAACCGAAATAAGAAATATTAGGTCTGTATATTCGGCAAATTCTTTAAATTTGAGTTTGAAAATAAGTTTTATTGCTTTGAGGTTGAAAGATTTAAGGGAATCTATAAGGCGTTCGAATATTCCGGTTATAAGGGCAACCGTTCCGCCTGATACTCCGGGAATTACATTTGCAGCTCCTATTCCGAATCCTTTAATCAGCCACGATAATATTTCTTTCATAATTTTATTCGGGATTAATGCGAAGCAAAAGTAAAAAAAATATTTAATTGTTTGAATTTATATGGCTTTACGCAGTTAAATTTACGGGATTTATAAAAAATCGGGATATTTTATTTCTGTAAGAAATAAGCCGTGAGCGGGGACAGATGCTCCTGCATAACTTCGATTTTTACTTTCAATAATTTTGCGAAATTCGTTTTCCGTAATTTTGTTTTTTCCTGCATCAAGCAGTGTTCCGGTTATTTCTCTTACCATATTTCTTAAGAAACGAACAGTATGTTTTCATTATTGAAGCCGACCGTTTCTTAAGAAATATGGTAAGAGCAATAACCGGAACACTGCTTGATGCAGGAAAAAACAAAATTACGGAAAACGAATTTCGCAAAATT
>CAMZKI010000025.1 GCA_947311125.1 uncultured Chlorobiota bacterium | reverse complement strand
TTTGTTATTACGTTTTTAATTATTATTTGAATTCCTTCCGGTTTATATTCAGGATTTTTATAATTATGTTTTAAAGCTTGCGATACATAATTTTCTGCCTGCGATATTTTAGGTGTTATCTTATTTTTGGTAATAATTTTACTGTCAGACTCCGAAACTATATCAGAATAAATATTTTCCAGAGCTTTGTGTAAAACCGAGCCAAACTCGGCAGCAGTCAACTCATCTTCAATTTTTTCTTTTTCTTTTAAGCCTGCGACATATCGAAAATAGAATTTCAAGGAACAATCTATATAAGTATTTAGGGCAGATGCAGACAAAGAGCGTGTTTTTTTATTACCGGAAATAAATAATTCTCTTAATCGAAGTTTAAGTTTATCATCTTTTTTAACAATAATTTTTTCCTTAGCCGGCAGAAATAAATCTTCGTTAAGATGCCTGTGGTAAATATCTAAATTTGTTTCATAAAGAAGTTGAGTAATAAAACGGCTCATTTCGCCCGGAGTTTTATCATCCGTTACATCGTTATAAATCAATGTAATATCTTCGGCTCTTTGCAACAAGCGGTAGAAAAAATAGGCAAAAACAGCATCTTGGTATTTTATCAACGGTAAACCAAAAGCATATCGCAAGCTTTGAGAAATAAAGCTCGGAGATTTTGAAATTTTCGGTAAATTTCCCTCATTTACTCCGAGAATTATAACATTTTTAAAATCAAGATTTCGAGATTCCATAAGTCCCATAATCTGTAAGCCTTCGTCTGTTTGTCCTTCAAAAGGAATTGTATCGGATTTCAATAATTGCAACAATAAATCAGAAGCTAATTTCAAGCTTACTTTTTCGCTGTTTTCTCTCAGAATTTCTCTAAAACGTTTAATTCTTTTGTATGCCCGGAAGATGTATTCATTCTTTAAATTATTTCCGGAATTTTTGTCGAAAAATACGAATAATATATTGAGTAAATCGCTAAGTAATGCATCGGTATTGTCTTTGTTATCAGTTTTTTTAAAAATAATATTTAACAGTTTGTCTTGTTTTTTAATAAAAAATCCGGAACTAATAAAGATAAGTTTACTTTCATTTATTTGTTTTGAAATCTCACTGCAAAGTTCGGAATTATATTCAATAATATATGGATGTTTCAGAATATTAAGAGCAGTTTTAAAATAAAAATTTTTGTTTTTTTCTGCAGAAAGGCGAACTTGTATATATCTGTAAATGAAATTATACAAGGGGGTCAGCTTAAATGAAAACCCCATTGTTACATTAATTTTTTGAATGTGTTCGGGAATTGAACTTAATACGGGAAATAAAAAATCTTCATCGGCTGTTATTATTGCCGTATTTTTCTCATAATCCGCATTTTTATTGCTCAATAAAGAAGACAGCAATTTTGCCTGTCCCATTTTTGATGACACACCGAAAATTTTTATTTTTTTGTTTCCTTTAAAATTATCAGGAAGACAAGAAAGTTGAAGTTCTAAATCTTTAATATTTTTTCTCAGAAAATCTCCGGCTTCTTGTTTATTATCTTCGAAATAATACCTGTCAATATCCCAATAAAACTCTGCAATTCCTTTTTTATTAAAATATTTGAAAAGCTCAAGTTCTGCTTTGTTTAATGCGTTAAATCCTATAAATATATATTTTTCGTATTTATCCGTATTTATTTCATCAGCACCTATCATTTCCCAAACAATTCTGTATATCAATCCGTTATATCCAAACTTTTTTTCTTTTAATTCCTGAGTAAATTTATCGTAAACAGCGGGTAATAAATTCCACAAGTTTAGAAACATTTGCTTTTCTTCGCTGCTTTTTTCGTCAAGGTAATTTGCCCAGAAATTTTTAATGAGTTCTTTTTGTTCATCAGTAAAATATCTGAATTGACTGTCTATTTCTTTCAGGTCTTTTATATTTCTGTATATTTGTGCAGGGTTAACAAGCCAGGCATCAATCTCGTTAAAATCAGAAATTATTATTTCTCCTAATTTATAAAAATTGTCAAATGTGTATTTCTCTGTATCATTAAATGACTTAAATACTCTGTATAAATCAAATATTAAACTTAACTTATCTTCATCACCGTAACCTGTCAATTCTCTTATAAACCGTCCTATTTCCGTCATTTTGGCAGGCTTTGATGCTTTATTCAGGATTTGTGCATAATATTTTCTGAACCAAAAAACAGTTCTTTTATTCGGAAAAATAAGACATAGATTATCCAGGTTGTTTTTATTATCTTTAATTATACTGTAGGCTGTTTCGTATAAAAAGGGAGTCATAATCTTAAAATATTTTTTAACCGTAATTTTTATTCAATACAACATTTTCCGTGACCGAAACCGCCGGCTAAATTTATCAGCTCCGAAGAGTTGCAATACGGGCAATATTTTATATTAATATCAAAACTGATATGAAATGTGTGTTCACATTTTTGACATTTTATAATATTCTTTCTGAAATGAATATTTCCGCCTTCAAGGTTCAGGAATCTTCCGTTAATTAAGAAATCGGCAAGTTTTTTCCTCGCTGCTTCAATTAAGCGGGTAAAAGTAGGTCGGGAAATTTCCATTTCTTCGGAGGCTTCCTCCTGAGACATTCCTAAAAAATCTGAAAGGCGAATTGCTTCAAATTCGTCCAATGTCAATGAAATTTTTTTTAAATCTTTTACGGAAATTCCTGCAGGTTTAAAATCCGTAAATATCGGAGGCGTATAAACTTTCCTGTTTTTTTGCGGTCTGCCCATATATTTCATATCTTACATTATACAAAAATAGTTATTATTATGCAATGTAAATGTATGAATTACTAAAATCATTCTAAAATGACGAAACAAATTCTTCTGTTTGTATCAAAAAATATATTTTAAGCCGAAAATTATGTTTCTTCCGGGCATTAAAAATTCGGTATCTTTTAAAGTTGATAAATTATCAATGTATTTTTCATTAAGTAAGTTATTAACGGTAAATTTAAAATTAAATCCCATATTTTTAACTTTGAAATTAAACCCGAGAGATGAGTTAATAAGAAAGTAGCTCGGGGTTTCGGTTTCTGATTCTGCAAAGTTACTTTGTTTAAAAGCATATAAAGTATTAAAAGATAAATACGGTTTCGAAAATACTGCAATTTTTTTACTGCTCATTTTAATTTTGCAACGTACTTTATTCTGAGGAATAAACGGTAAATTAGTATCATCTGTCTTTTTTGCTCTCAAATAAGAGTAATTTGCATACAATCTTATAAAACCGACAGGCATAAATTCCGTTCCGGTTTCGACTCCTTTTATTGTTGCATCAGATTGAGCATAACGATAAATCAGCATTTCATTTTCGGCATACTCACTTGTTTTTTGCAGATAAATATAATTTTTCAGATAATTATAAAAGCCTGATACTTCAAAAATAAAATTTCCGGAATGATAATGAAAACTTAAATCCGGTTCATAATTTTTTTGCGTTTTTAATTCAGAATTTCCGATTTCGTAATAAATTCCGTGCGGTCCGTTCTGTGTAAGTTCTGCAATATTAGGTGTCCTGTGTGCCGAAGCAAAGTTTGTTCTTACTAAAAGCTGTTCTGAAATTTGATAATTTAATCCGCCGGAAAAGCTGAAGTTATTATAAAATTTATTCAACGACGACTTATTTAGGTCTTTTTCCGTCCTGATATTTCTGTAATCATACCGCAAACCTGCCTGAAAATGCAAGTTTTCCGTAAAATTAGCCGTAAGTAAACTATAAAGCGAAAAATCAAGAACTTCCGCATCCGGAATAACATGTACCGGAGCATCGGTATTTACATTTGTTTTATACATACCCTGTATTCCGCTTATCATTTCATATTTACCGGAAACAGAATATGTTGCTTTTAAGTTATAACTAAAAGTATTTAATGTCATATCAACCGTTTTAAACTTCGGCATTAATTCGGAAGTTTGCAGTTTCCTGTTGTTTGACTGATATGAAACATCTGCGTCAATCATTGTTTTACCGAAGAAAAATTTATTTTTTAAAGCAATAATATTATTTGACAAATCCTGATACCAATACCTGTTTTGCCTTAAATTATCAGTTACAAGTAAAATTGCGGGAGAAACCGTCATTCCGAGTTTCATTTTTTGTATATCAAAATAAAAATCTGTTTTTCCGAATTTATACGAAAATCCGAAATTTGATTTAAAAGAGTATTTGTTATATCTTGAATTAGGAACTCTTAAATTATTTCCGTCAAAATAATCTTTTTGAGAATTAAACCCGATACGAATACCGGAGTGTATTTTATTGCCTGCCGCTTTTACCCCTAAATTAGACATAACACCGTCACTATTCGAAAAATATAACAAGTTATAATCTCCTGAAACCGTATTCTGCAAAGCCGGTTTTTCTCTCACGGTATATATTACTCCTCCGACAGCATCTGACCCATAAAGTAAAGATGCAGGACCTTTTATAATCTCAACCCTGTCGATACCGAATTCGTCAGACATAAACGGATGATCTTCCGAAAACTGAAAATTTTCTAATCTTATTCCGTTATCAACAAACAATATGTTCGTATTCGACAAGCCTCTTATAACCGGTTTTTCAATACCCGGACTTTTGGAAATTACATCAACACCGGGCTCAATAACCAATTTATCAATTAAGCCTGAACTTAAATACTCTGAACTTGCAATATTAATACTCTTAATTTCAACAGCATTTTCATGTTGCAGCGAAAACCTGCTCCCTGATATTATTACTTCCTGAGTTTCAAATATTTGAGGTGTCATTTTTACTAAAATACTTTTTTCGGCAGTATCAACCTCAGTTTTAATTATTTGTGTTTCATATCCTATATATGAAACTATCATATTAAAACATCCGCTTTGTAAATTTTCTATTATAAATTCCCCGTTTATATCTGATATTGTCCCTTTATGCAATTGCGGAAAATAAATAACCGCTCCTGCTATATTCTCATTTGTCCGAACATCAATTATTTTTCCCTTTACGGAATTTTGGGCATATAATACATTCGAAAAAATTATTAAAAAATATACCGTAATAAAAAAAAATGCTTTCATAACTTTTGCCGGTTTTAAAAATTATGCACAAAAGTAATAAACATATGTTCATATGTTTAAAAAATATTTAATTTTTGAAAAGAATATTTAATTTTACTTTTTTAAAATCGTTTTATATGAAAAATACAGACTCATACAGACATTTAAGAGGGGAATCAATTTATATTGATGATATTCCCGAAATTTCAGGAACACTGCATGCCGTTGTTTTTGACTCTCCTGTCGCTCACGGAAAAATAAAGAAGTTAGACATCTCAAAAGCTGAAAGTCTTCCCGGTGTAGTAAAAATATTGACGTACAAAGATATTCCCGGAGAAAATCAAATAGGAGCAATAATACAAGACGAAGAACTCTTTGCCGAAAAAGAAGTTCATTTTACAGGAGAACCGATTGCTCTTATTATTGCGGAAAATAAGCGTATTGCAAGAGATGCCAGAAAGCTTATTGACATAGAAATTGAAGAACTTCCCGCAATAATAAACCCTGTTGAAGCAAAAGAAAAAGAAAGTTTTATTACTCCTCCCCGCTCTTTTAAGACCGGTGATTTAAACACAGGTTCAAAAAAATCAAAATATATTTTTGAAGGAACTGCCGAAACCGGAGGACAAGAGCATTTATATCTTGAAACGCAAGGTTCTTATGCAATACCGAAAGAAAACGGTAATATTTTGCTCTATTCGTCAACACAAGGACCTACCTCTGTTCAACAAATTACGGCACGTGTTCTCGGGATACCTATGAATATGACGGAAGTCGATGTAAGACGACTTGGCGGCGGTTTCGGAGGAAAAGAAGACCAGGCAACACCTTGGGCTGTAATGGCTGCACTTGCAGCACACTTACTTAACAAACCCGTAAAAATAGTTTTAAGCAGACACGACGATTTAAGAATGACAGGAAAAAGACATCCCTATATTGCTGATTATAAAATCGGATTATCAGAAGATTTAAAAATTCAATTTTATAAGGTCGAATTTATACAAGATGCCGGTGCAACAGCCGACTTATCTCCTGCTATTACGGAAAGAACGTTATTTCACGCAACCGGAAGTTATTTTATTCCCAATGCAGAAATAACCGTTTACAGCTGCAAAACCAACTTGCCTCCGAATACGGCCTTCCGAGGTTTTGGAGGTCCGCAGGGATTTTTTGCAATTGAATCGGCTATACAAAAAGCTGCTGATGAATTAAAAATTCCGGCATATAAAATTCAAGAAAAAAACTTGATAAAAGACGGGGAAATATTTCCTTACGGGCAAATTGCAGAAAATACAGAAGCTGTAAATTCATGGAAAACAGCCGACAGAAAATATAATATAAAAAAACATTTCAAAGAAATCATAAAATTTAATGCCGAAAATACTAAATTAAAGAAAGGAATGTCGGTTACGCCGTTATGTTTCGGTATTTCATTTACAAATACAATGATGAATAATGCCCGTGCATTAGTACATATCTATTCTGACGGAAGTATAGGCATAAGTACCGGAGCAATAGAAATGGGACAAGGTGTAAATACAAAAATGAAACAAGTTGCGGCAAATATATTTTCAATTTCAACAAACCGCATAAAACTTGAAACTACAAATACAACCAGAGTCGCAAATACATCGCCCACAGCTGCAAGTTCAGGTGCCGACCTTAACGGAAAAGCCGTTGAAATTGCATGTAACTCATTACTCAAGCGACTAAAAGAAACCGCTGCAGAACTTTTGAATGTAAAATATGAAGAAATAAGCCTGAAAAACGAATATATATATCACAAAAATAAGAAAACAGATATTTCATGGAACAGCTTAGTTTCAGAAGCTCTGATAAAAAGAGTTAAATTATCGGAAAAAGGGCACTATGCCACTCCTAAAATTTATTTCGACAAAACAAAAGAAAAAGGACATCCTTTTGCATACCACGTTTACGGAACAGCAATCACAACCGCAGTTGTTGATACCGTAAAAGGAGTTTATGAAATTGAAGAAGTTAAAATTATTCACGACTTCGGTAAAAGTATGAATATTTTACTTGATAAAGGACAAATTGAAGGAGCTTTAATTCAGGGTATCGGTTGGGTTACTATGGAAGAGATACGCCATAACGAAAAAGGACAATTGCTGGCAAATTCACTTTCGACATATAAAGTTCCGGACATTTACTCTGTTCCAAAAAATGTTTTCATAGAAGAACTTGAAACAGAAGGCAGTAAACATGCGATATTAAAATCTAAAGCTGTAGGAGAACCGCCTTTTATATACGGGTTAGGAAGTTTTTTTGCAGTGCAGAATGCAATTAAAGCGTTTAATCCCGATTATAAGCCTGATTTTACAGCACCCTTAACATACGAAAAAGTACTTTTAGGTTTGTATCAGTAAAATAAAAAATTTATATTCAAAAATATGCTTATTTGATAATTTTAACATACTTTTGATATTCGGCACGGTTAAGTTTGACTTTTATCAATTAAAATAAATTTTTTATTTCTTTACGGATGAAGAAAATTATATTAATATTTCTTATAATCATAAGTTTTATTTTAAATACAAAAGCTCAACACTCAAGCCCGGATACAATTCATGCAATTTTGCTGACCGAAAAAATTAACTTTGACGGAAAATTAGATGAGAATGTTTGGAAACAGGCAAGACATATTTCAAATTTCACACAAAGAGAGTTGAATTTCGGCGAACCTGTAAGCGAAAAAACAGAGGTTGCCCTTGTTTACACAAAAAATGCTCTATATTTCGGTATTTGGTGCTACCAGAACCCTGAGACTGTTACTGCAAAAAATATGAGTGTTGATTTTGATGTTGAATCCGATGATAATTTTCAAATTGTCATAAGCCCTTTTAACGATAACAGAGGAGGTTATTTTTTTGCAATTAACCCTAACGGTGCAAGAACCGATATTTTAATTGCAGGGAACGAAGAGGGGAATAGAGATTGGAACGGTGTATGGGATGCAAAAACATCCGTAACCGCAAAAGGTTGGTTTGCCGAAATATATATACCTTTCAGCACATTACAATTCAAAAACAACGGAAATTTAAATTGGTCAATAAATTTTGAACGTGATATTGTTTCAAAAAATGAACAAGCCCTTTGGCAAGGATGGACAAGAGACAACAGCATCTTTGCAGTCGTTAATGCCGGAAAAATAAGCGGACTGAAAAATATTGCTTATGCAAAACGCTTTGAACTAAAACCTTACACGCTTGCAGGAATGCAATATAACAGAGATATTGACAATGAATATCCCGTAAAGTTCGGTGCCGATTTAAACTTTAATGTTACGCCTTCTTTAAAACTTAACCTTACAAGTTTTACGGATTTTGCACAAGTTGAATCAGACAGAATTCCCGTAAACCTGTCTCGTTTCAGCGTTTATTACCCTGAAAAAAGAGCTTTTTTTCTGGAAGGATACGATAAATTTCGTTTTTATCTCGGCGACAGAAATACAGTTTTCTACACCCGAACACTCGGAACCGAAAACGGACAGACAGTACCTATTATCGGAGCCGTAAGATTGTTCGGGAAAGCAGGTAAAAGTAATATAGGTTTTGTAAATTTAGAAGAGAAAAAAATTGATACCGTATCGGCAACTAACAACA
>CAMZKI010000024.1 GCA_947311125.1 uncultured Chlorobiota bacterium | reverse complement strand
CAGGGCAGCTGCATACACTGCATTCGGTTCTTTTTTGGCAGCAGAAATTATTATTAAGTTTTAAAATGATAAAAAAATGAACATTGTATTAAAAAAAACATTCTCGATATTACTTATATTGTTATTTGTAACAAATTTAAAAGCTCAGGAAACAATAAAAAAATATGCCGACAGCAAAATCTCAACAGTAACGTACAAAATGAGTCATCCTATGCATGACTGGGAAGGAATAAACAAAAATGTTAAAGCTGTCATAATAAAAAATAAAGACGGAAAAATCGACAAAGTTGCAGTAGCTCTGAAAATTATTGATTTTGACAGTAAAAATGCCAACAGAGATTCTCATGCCGTTGAAATTTTAGATGCCATAAAATATCCTGCAGTCACATTTGTCAGCAGTAAAATAACGGAAACCGACAACAACATTAAAGTAAACGGTATTTTGACTTTCCATAATGTTAAAAAAAGCATAACAATTCCGGTAATAAAAAAAACAAAAGGGGAAAAAGAATTTTACAGCGGAATATTTGAGGTTGATATGACTGAGTATAACATTAAAAGACCGTCATTGATGAGTATTCCCGCAGATAAAATAATTAAAATCAGTTTTTTTCTGGTTTTTTAATTGTAAGATATCGAAAATAATATGCTTTTATTACCTGCTTCTGAACTCTTCCGTCTGTTCGAAAACGGTTTTTAAAATTAACTTTTCAGTATCATCAAGTTCAATATCACGGCGCTGCATTACAAGTTTTGCGGTTTCAAATACTTTGGGCAATTTGTAAGTAGTAAAACCCGAAGCTCCGCCCCACGAAAATGAAGGTATAAAATTACGCGGAAAACCTGAACCGAAAATATTCGCACTTACCCCTACTACCGTTCCGGTATTAAACATTGTATTAATTCCGCATTTTGAGTGGTCTCCCATAATTAAACCGCAAAATTGCAAGCCTGACTTTATAAAACCTTTCTTTTTATAGTTCCATAGTTTTACTTCGGCATAGTTATTTTTAAGATTTGAATTATTTGTATCTGCACCCAAATTACACCATTGCCCTAAAACCGAATTGCCGAGAAAACCGTCATGTCCTTTATTTGAATATCCCCAAATAACAGAATTATTAATTTCTCCTCCTGCTTTCGAATACGGTCCTAATGTCGTAGGTCCGTATATTTTTGCACCTATTTTCAGAACCGAATGTTCGCCCATTGCCAAAGAACCTTTTACTATACTTCCCGGCATTATTTCTGCATCCCTGCCTATGTAAATGTACCCTTTATCGGGTATTAACGTTACAAATTCAGCTTTTGCTCCTTCTTCCAAAAAAATATTTTCAGGTTCGTTTGTATTTACGGTCTTGCTTAATTTTTGCGATTTTTTGCCTGCCGTAAGAAGTTTAAAATCATTCTCAATTTCTTTTCCGTTTAAAGAAAAAATATCCCACGGATATTCAATTTTATTGAAATCAGATTCAACTTCCGCAGTATCAAATTCATTTATGTTTTTATAATTAAATCTGCCGATTTCATTTTCGCCCGCAACAACTGCAAGCAGTTCTCCGTCTTTTACCAGAGCTTGCCCGATTTTAAGTCTTTTTATTTCTTCAATGATATTTTTATCAGGAATTACGGAACCGTTAATCAAATAATTCTGCTCTTTGCATTTATACGGAAATTTTTCTTTCAGATAATCTTGTGTAAGAAAGGAAACTTCAGCACCGATATATTTCTCCCATTTCTCTTTTATCGTTAAAATTCCGATTCTTAAATCGCCTGCAGGTCTTGTAAATGTAAGAGGAAGAAGATTTTCTCTTTCCTGCCCGTCAAATAAAATAATATTCATAATAAATTAATTAACAATGCGAAAATAGTTTTAAAATACGGTATTTCAAAAATAAAAAAGTCCTGCCGAATGCAGGACTTAAATATCTTTAAATATATGTCAATAAAAAATTATTTTTTCACCTTACTTTTATATCTTTGGTTAAACTTATCAACACGTCCTGCCGAATCAACAAATTTCATCTTACCTGTATAGAAAGGATGCGAACTGCTTGAAATCTCAATTTTAATCAACGGATATTCTTTTCCTTCAATTTCAATGGTTTCTTTTGCCGGAGCAGCAGATTTTACTATAGTTATCTGGTAGTTCGACATGTCTTTAAAAACAACGTCTCTGTAATTGCTCGGATGGATATCTTTTTTCATTTTCGTAATATTTGTATTCCTATTCTTTTTATTTTCGGAGTGCAAAGATAGTTATCTTTATTTATAAGCAAAAAATATTTCTTTTTTTTATCTAAATATCTACTTTTACCCGAAATTACGGATATAACTATGATAACAGATTACAAAACAGCAGTAACAAATATTAAAAATGAATTAAGAACATATTTAACCGAGAACAATCTTAAATCTTTAATTCTTGGCGTTTCCGGAGGCATAGACAGTGCTCTGTGTGCTGCTTTGGCTCGTCCGGTATGCGATGAAACAGGAGCAAAATTATATTGCAGAAGCATTACTATTTCAACAAATAAGCCCGAAGAAATAAAAAGAGCCGGAGATATAGGCAAATATTTCGGGCACGATTTCAGAGAAGTGAATTTATCTCTCATTTTTAATAAAATTATTCCCGGTATAGCTGAAGATTATAAAGAAATTGATAAATCTGAACATTCATACAAAATAAGGCAAGGAAACATAAAGGCTCGTATGAGAATGATATATTTGTATGATTTGGCGGCAAAGCACGGAGGAATGGTACTGTCAACCGATAATTACACCGAATTGCTTCTCGGTTTTTGGACTTTGCACGGAGATGTAGGCGATTACGGGATGATTCAGAACCTTTGGAAAACCGAAGTTTATGCAACGGCAAAATATCTTGTCGAAAATATTAAGGATAAGAAACAGGCTGATGCTCTTAATGCCTGCATTAATGCCGTTCCTACCGACGGGCTCGGAATTACAAACAGCGATTTAGACCAAATAGGTGCGTCTTCTTATGCCGAAGTTGATGAAATTTTAATAAACTATTTAAAAAATCCGTACAATAAAAGCTTATTAAATCATAAAGTGGTAAAACGTAAACTTGCTTCTGAATTTAAGAGAAATAATCCTTTTAATATTCCGCGAAACAAAATTACCGATGCTCCCTATTTTTAAAAATTACGTAAAACTTCATATACTTTTTGAACAGGCAAGCCCATTACGTTAAAATATGAGCCTTTAATTTTGCATATACCTATATGCCCTATCCACTCCTGAATACCGTAAGCACCCGCTTTATCGTAAGGTTTGTAATTTTTTATGTAATACTCAATTTCTTTATCCGTTAATGTTTTAAATTTCACAAATGTCTTTGCTGCAAATGATTTCTTTTTATCGGCAGAACGGATTGTAACTCCCGTAATTACCTTATGCTTTTTTCCTGATAATGTTCTGAGCATTTTAAAAGCATCGGAATAATTTTCCGGTTTACCCAAAATATCATTTCCGATGCAAACAACAGTATCGGCAGTTATTAGTATTGTATTTTTTTTAATGTAAGACAAATATGCGTAAGACTTTATTTCTGAAAGATAAATTGCCGCTTTCTTACTTGATAAGCCTTCCGGAATTGTTTCGTCAATTTCCTTTCCGGAGATAACCTTAAACTTAAAACCTGCATTTTCAAGAAGCTCCTTTCTTCGCGGAGATGCTGAAGCAAGCAGTAATTCTTTATTTTTCAGCTTGCTGAGAGGCATATTTATTGCGTTTTTCAACTGAACAAAGATATTTATAAACTTTCCAAAACATCAACCAGTAAATTCCAAAACTTCCGAACCGTAGGAATGTTCATTCGTTCGTCCGGCGAATGTGCTCCTTTTATGGTCGGTCCGAAAGAAATCATATCCAAATACGGGTATTTTTCAAGGAAAAGTCCGCATTCCAATCCGGCATGTATGGCTTTTATTTCCGGTTTTTTGTTAAAAAGTTTTTCGTATGATGCTTCGGTAATTTTCATAATTTCGGAATCGGTATTCGGTTTCCAACCCGGGTAGCCGTCGCCGTGTTTTACCTTTGCTCCGGCGAGTTTAAAAACCGATGCAACAGTCTGTGCCATATCGTATTTTGCACTTTCAACCGAACTTCTTTGGCTGGTTTCTATTTTTATTTTATTGTTGCCGGCAAATTTTACGGAAGCCAAGTTTGTTGAAGTTTCGACCAATCCGGGCATATCTTTACTCATGGCATAAACACCGTGCCAACAAGCATAAAGCGAATGCATCAGTTTTTTTTGCACATTTTTCGATATAACGAATTTCGGCAAATCGGTTTTTTCAAAACTGATTGATAGGTTTTTCTCGGTAACGGCAAATTCATTTTTAATATTTTCCGATAAAGATTTTATCATTTTTTCAAAATCATCGGTATATTTTTTATTTACGGTAACAACCCCGAATGCTTCGCGAGGAATAGCATTTCTTAAATTTCCGCCGTTAAAATCGGAAAGTCGGACATTAAATTTTTTATATGTATTCAGAATAATTCTGTTTAAAATTTTGTTGGCATTTCCGAGCCCTTTATCAATTTCGTCGCCCGAATGTCCGCCGTTTAATCCGGTTATCGAAATTTTATAAGCCACGGAATTTTCAGGGACATTTTTTTTCTTATATGAAAATTCTGCAACGGTATCCATGCCGCCGGCACAGCCGATAAACAGTTCGCCTTCGTCTTCCGAGTCCAGATTAATTAAAATTTCGCCTTTTAAAAAACCGTCTTTAAGTCCGAAAGCTCCGGTCATTCCGGTTTCTTCGTCTGCCGTAAATAATGCTTCCAAAGGCGGATGTTTTACCTTGTCGGATGCCAATACGGCAAGTGCCGCCGCAATTCCTATGCCGTCGTCGCCGCCGAGCGTTGTACCTTTTGCTTTCACCCAGTCGCCGTCGATATATGTTTGTATCGGGTCGGTATCGAAATTGTGCTTTGTTTCGGCATTTTTTTCGCATACCATATCCGAGTGGCTTTGTAAAATTACGGTTTTGTGATTTTCTTTTCCCGATGTGCCGGCTTTGCGAATTACTACATTTCCGGCTTCGTCTTTTTCTGCTTCAAGATTATGCTTTTTTGCAAAATCAAGCAAATATTGAATAATTTTTTCTTCTTTCTTGGAAGGACGCGGTATTTTGGTTATTTCGTCAAAATATTTCCAAATTTCGGCGGGCTTTAAATCTGATATTGTCATTTTTGTTTAATTTTATGCTTTTAAAATTTTGTTTGTCAAAGGTAGGTATTTTAGTTGAAAGTTAAAAGTTGATTTTTTACGGATATTATTAATTTCTTCAAAAATCGTAAATTATGACTATATCAATCTTTTTTAGTATTAGATTAATCAAAATTGTCAATGAACACGGATCGGTATAAAACTATAAAATCAAAATCGGAAGGTTTTTTTAAAGACAGAGGAAGTAAATTTTATGCTTTTGCTTTTCCTGCAAAAACTGAAGACGAAATATCTGCTTTTCGTGAACAAATTAAGAAAAAATATCATGATGCACGACATCATGTTTACGCTTATCGTTTGGGCGAAGATATGAAAGTTTTCAGGGCAAGCGATGACGGTGAGCCGTCAAATTCATCGGGTCCGCCTGTTCTCGGTAAAATAAAATCGTATGAATTAACAGATATTTTAATAATAGTTGTGCGATATTTCGGCGGAACAAAATTGGGGATTCCCGGTTTAATAAATGCTTACGGAACGGCAGCCGAAGACGCGATAAAAAATGCCGATATTATAACAAAAACGATTTATAGAAATATTGAAATTTTGTTTGAATATCCGCAAATGAATGATGTGATGCGAATTATAAAGGAATATAATTTAAAAATTATTGAACAGGATATGCAATTGTCCTGCAAAATAATTATCGGGGCGGCAAAAAATGATTTTGAAAAAGTAAAATCAAAATTTGAGGAACATCATAAATTGAAATTAAAATTTTAATGCCGTATTGTTAAAAAACAGTCGAACTGTTTAAATTGCCCGACTGTTAATATAGGGTTTCAGAAGGAATTTTTATTTCCCGAGATTTTCGTATTTTTTATTTATTTCATCCATTCGTTTTTCAAAAGCTTTGCCTACTTCGTCAATAGCTTTTGCTTCTTCTTCGGATATATCACCTTTTTTAAAATCTTCTATTTTTGATTGCAGACTTACAATCTTCGGAACAAATTCCGCCATACTTGCAGCAATTTGAATTGCCATTTTCCCCGCTTGAATTTGTTCCGTAAAAGATAAATCGTCTTGTTTCTTCCCTATAAGATTTTTATTGTCCCTGACTATATCTTCCAATGTATTGGAAAATTTATTAATCATTTCTTCTCCGGTTGAGATAATTTCTTTTGCATTCTCATTGTTTTGTAATTCTGCCGGAACTTCAATTTTCAAAGTCGGAAGATTGTCGCTGTCGGAAGAGTTTGAAGAGATTTTCTCTTCATTATTTGAAAAACAGGAGAATAAAAAAGAGGATAAAATACTGATAAATAATATTTTTTTCATGTCTTTACTGTTTTTAAGAAGTTAATAAAGCACAAATATAGAATATAATTTTAAAGAAACCGAGTTAAATCGGGGGTTATTTAGTTACTCTTACGGTGCCTTTATAAACCCGCTGCTTTTCATAATTTGACAGAATATAATAATAAACTCCGCTGCCGACATTTTTCGCCTCCCAATCATTTTGGTAATCTTCAGTATCAAAAACAATATTGCCCCAACGTGAATAAATTACTAACGACCACTTTTCTTTAGCTATACCTTTAATTTTAAAAATATCATTAATACCGTCTTCATTAGGAGTAAAAACATTAGGAATATATATTGGTCCGCAGTACTCAAAAGTTACAAAAATACTGTCTGTCCAGGTTCCGCATCTGTTTTTTGCCGTCAGAAAATATTTTCCTGTTTCGGAAGCATAATATACGGAATCAGTACTGCCGTCCTGCCAAAAATAATCGGCATCGGACAATTCGGGATTCAAAGTTAAATAATGTTCTTCACAAAAAACCGTATCGTTTCCGAAATCGAATCTCGGCAAATAAGTAAGGGATAAAACTATTGTATCCGAATTTTCACACCCTTTGTCATTTTTAACATTAACAAAAAATGTTCCTGCCGTATCAGTTTCAAAATACGGATTGTGTGAACCGTTGTGCCAAGTGTATGTATATCCCGGGTGATATGCGTTTAAAATATACTTTTTATTTTCACAAAAATATTTGTCTTCACCAAGGTTTATTTCCGGAGTTTCGGAAAAAACAATATTAATTGTGTCTGAATTTTTGCATCCTGTATAAATATTTTCAACATCAACCCAATATGAGCCGTCGGTATTGACAATAATCGCCGAATCTTCGGAGGAAGTACTCCAAAGATATGTATAATGCGGAGAATAAGCGGAAATAACGTAAGTATCAGTATCGCACATAACAGTGTCCTTACCGAGATTAAGAGGCGGCAGTGCAACTATTTTAATGTTCCGGAAATATTCCGTTGCAATATTATTATACCAAACAATAAGTTTAACACGAAAAACTCCCGTATGTGAAAAAAGATGCCTCGGGTTAATTAAATTTGAAAAATTATCGTTTCCGGCTGCAGTATCGTTAAAATCCCAAAATACAGAATCAATATTTGCCGTATTTTTAATATTAAAAGCTGACGAATCTCCGAAACAGGTGTTTTTAACCGAAAAGTATGCAGGTTCAAAATACGATTGCATAAAATTAGGCAGCCCTAAACGAGCCTTTCTTCCGTCAAGCGGAATAATATTTTTTTTGAAATCGCATAATGAAGGTAAACTGTCGGGATAGTCTATAACGCTTAAAGAATCGGCAAAGTCATTTGTAATATAAATCTTACCGTTATTCGCATTTTGTATTGCCCCTCCGGGCGAACTGAAAGTGCCTATTTTTGTCAAAGAGTTTTGAATATCCGATTGTGTTCCGGCATTCATATCTGCCTGAAGTAATGAATCAGCAGAACAAATGTAAAGTTTAGAGGCATCAGGAGAAAATTCACAAGCATAAGCTAACCACAAACCCGGTAATGAAATCTCAATTTTATCAGACAAAATACCTGTTAAATTATTAAAATTGAATATTTCCCATTTTGAAAGTCCTAATATTGCCGTAACTATCTTAGTCCCGTCAGGTGAGGCTTTCATATAGCCTATTGACAGCCTTTGGTCGCTACCTATAGGCGTGCCTGTTTCCGAAATTACGGGATTATTGCTTAATCCGGTTTCATTTAAAAGCCAAGCATAATATTTATTATTCCCCCATTCGTGTGCTATTATCCAAATATCTTTGTTATTTTGATGCTTAACTGCCGTTATTTTTTCCGTTGCCGAATCAAGCAAGTGAATATTTTTTTGTATTACACTTCCGTTTCCGTTATCATTATTGATATTTATGACAGAATAGTTCAATCCGTCGGTAATTAAGTTTTTTGCATTTACCGAAAGCTCATCGGTTGTAAAAATATAATACAAACTGTCATTTCCCGGCAACGGAAGTATTATTGCCGACTGTGTTGAAGATGTATCTCCCGATAAACCTGTTCCGTTTTGCATAATCTGATGCTCTCTGTTCCAAACAGTTACTCCGTTTGTATAGAAAAGCAAATTACCGAGCGAATCTGATAAAGTTGCACAACCTTCATAATTCTTCAACTGACTGTTTATCAGAGGCTCAGGACTTCCTGAACTGAAATCTAATCCTGCATAATTTCCGAAATACCAAATGTCCGCTTCGTGCTGGGCAAACAAAGATATTTTTATAAAAATTAAAATTGTGAAAAAAAAAATCTTCATCGGGTGTTTTCGGTATTATTATTGACCTTAAAAATATGTTAAAAGTTGCAATTTGCAAAGATTAATTTTAAAACCATTCATAAAAACTCAAATATGAAAAAGTCGGCTTTAATTTCAGCATTTCTGCTTTTCACATTTACCGTTTTTTCTCAAAATAAAAATCTGGAGAAAATTGAAAAACTTTACGAAAAGGGAAAATATGAAAAATGTATTTCAAAAGCAAAAGAATATATTTCAGAAAACGGAAAAGATGCTGCACCATACTACTATACAGCAGTGTCTTATCTGCAGGAATATAAAATTTTGAAAGATAATTTTTCGGTAAAATCTGCGGGAAAATATTTTTATAAAGGAAAGCAGCAAAAAAACAGCAAAATTTATGATAAAAAATTCAAAAATGAACTTGATACTTTTCATATTATTCTCAGAAATTATGCCGCAAATTATTACGATGCAAATAAAAAATTGAGTAAGCCTTATTTCGATTATCTTGCAAAAATTTACAATGATACTTTAAAACAGTATAAAGAACTTTTTAAAGATAAAAACCTTAATACAAGACCTGATGCTGAAATCGTAAGACTTACAGAAGAAGGAAAAATTAACCAAACAGACGATAAAGGACAAAAACAAGGTAAATGGATGAAAGTTTATCCGAACGGAAATACGGCTTACGAAGCTTATTTTGAAAATAACAAACCTGTCGGAGAATTAAAGCGCTATCACGAAAACGGAAAATTATCGGCTTTGCTTATTTATAACGAAAAAGGAGATACGGCAATTGCAAAATTTTATAACGAAAAAGGCTCTTTAATTTCGGAAGGAAAATATACCGGAAAGAAAAAAACGGGAAGATGGGTTTATTACAATAATAACGTAAAAGTAAAAGAGGAGAATTTTAAAAATGACAGTTTGCACGGCGATCAGATAATTTTTTACGACAACGGAAAAATATTTGATAAAAAAACTTACGATAACGGAACTCAAACCGGGCTTTGGCTTAAATATCACAAAAACGGACAGGTGTTTCTGAAAGCAAGAATAGAAAACGGAAAAATGGAAGGTCCGATGTTAAGGTATTATAAAAACGGAAAGATTGAAGTAAAAGGACAGTATAAAAATGACTTAAAAGACGGCAAATGGATTTTTTATGACGAAAACGGCAAAACAGATACCGTTACTTTTAAAAACGGGCGTGATATTAACGAAAAAGAAATTGAAAAAAGAGAAAGCGAAGAGTATAAGAAAAATATTGAGAAAGGAAAACACATTGCCGACCCCGAAGACTATAAAAATAATCCGTATGATTATCCGATAAACAAATAATTTCGGTTATGAAGCATTTTAAAATTGTAAAACTTACCGGTTTCTTATTATTTTTTGTATTATTCTCCTGTAAAACATCTTTCTATACGAAAAAGATATCTGATAATACAGAGAAAAAAAACGGTATTATTTATGCCCTTCCTAAAACAAAAATTATCGCAGATATTGAGATAACAAAAAAAATAAAACAAAAAGGTATCTTTTCTGATTTTACGCATCTGTATTTCAGCACTAAGAATGCGATAATGAAAAACGAAACAAAGTATTTCATTTCCGACATTTCAATAACAACAACTCCGATACTCGATTCTTCCCAAATATACAGAATAGTTGCATCCGGAAACTTAAATCCTCTTCTTCTGAATTTAAGCAAAGAAAATTTTATTTCAGGAATAAATCTTAATGATGTTCAGGCAGGAAATATTGATAACGGACAAAACTCCGAAAAAAACAGTGATATAAAAGAAAACATATCGGATTATGCCGACATTTCATTATATTCTGTCAGAGAAATACAATACGATACTCTTTATAAAGAAGTTCTGAAAGATTCCGTAATGATAAAAGTGCCTTTTATAAGGAAAAAAGAAGTTTATAAAAGTAAAGCAAAACAAGCAAAAGAAACAGCTGATATTATTTTCAACCTGAGAGACGACAGATATGCACTTTTAACAGGCGAAAACGACGGTACTAATTTTCCTGACGGAAGTGCTTTAAAAACTATGCTTAATGAACTTTCAGAACTCGAAAAAAAATATATGAGCCTTTTTACCGGAAGGGAATTAAAATTTAAAAAAACTTACAGATTTGAATATGTTCCGGAAAACAACAGCGACAGTATAAATGAGATATTATTTTATTTTTCTGAAGAAACCGGTATTACAAAAGATACTTCGAAAATACCCGTAACAATGAAAATAATAAACAAAAAACTAATACCGAAAAACGTTTTTGACGATAAAAGCGAAAAAAAAGGTATTATATATCGTATCCCGGATAAAGCAGGCATTAAACTTATATCAGAAAAAAAAGAACTCTATAAGGCAAGTGTTTTTATATCACAATTCGGCACATTAAACTTGCTGCCTTCAAGTCTTTTTAAGGATAAAATAACCGTAGAATTTTATCCCGAATACGGTTCGCTGAAGCGAATATCCGAATAATATTTTCAATATATCGGAGTTTTGTATTTATTTTTCGAGGGTTGTAAGCAACAAAAAAGCCGCTTAAAAGCGGCTTTTTTGTGACCCCTCTGCGACTCGAACGCAGGACCCACGGCTTAAAAGGCCGTTGCTCTACCGACTGAGCTAAGAGGTCATTAACTATGCTTTTTTGTTAAAAGCGGTGCAAAGGTAAAAGCAAAAAATTAACTACCAAAAAATATATCTGTTTTTTTACTTTTTTCAGAAATATTATCTTTCAAACAGCATATTTTCAATATAATTTCTGTAATCTTTAACCGAGTGTTCGATTAATTCAAGAGCTTCCTTCTTGCCGTATGTATGCGTAATTTCGCATCTGTACCCCTCTTTCCCCGGCATATCTTTATATGTAAGAAAATAATGTCTTAACCTGTCAATAACCGCATCGGGACAATCAGTAATATCCTGATATTCTCCGTAAACAGCATCTCCTTTAAGAACGGCTATTATTTTATCGTCGGCTTCGTTCCCGTCAATCATCCTGAAACCGCCTATAGGTTTTGCCTGCACAAGAATATCTCCGTGAGTTATTTCTTTTTCCGTAAGGATACATATATCTAACGGGTCTCCGTCGCCGATTATTTCCGGTCTGTTCAGTTTTTTTCTGCTTACTTCGGCTAAGTTATCTCCGCAATATGTCTGCGGAATAAATCCGTAAAGAGACGGTAAAATACTTGAAAATTTTTGGGGTCGGTCGATTGTAACATAGCCGCTGGCTTTGTCAACCTCATATTTTACTGTATCGGTAGGAACCATTTCCACAAAGCAGGTCAGAACTTCGGGAGCTTCATCGCCCATTTCGATACCGTGCCACGGATGCGACTTGTATCGTAAGCCCATTAATTTTCCTATAGGGTCAAGATTTTTTTTTTGCATTTTAATATGTTTCCGTTGTCGATTTTATAAAATTTATTTTGAATTATATTGCAAAGATACTTACTTAAAGCAAAGTAACAGTAAAAAGATTTATATTTTTTCGCTTAATTCAAGCCAACGCATTTCTTTCTCATCCAGTATTTTTTCTAACTCGGGGAGTCTTGCAGATTTTTCTGCAAGTTCTTTTTCCTTATAATCACCGTTATGTAAATATTTTTCAATTTCCTCTTTTTCTCTGCTCAGTATTTCAATTTCTTTTTCAAGTTGTTCAAATTCTCGTTTTTCTTTATAAGATAATTTTGCCTTTTTATCAGTTTTTTTTCGTGTTTTTATTTCCTTATTTCTGTCTGTATTATCTTTTTGAGTTTTATTTTCGGAAATATATTTGCTGTAATCGGTATAATTTCCGGGAAATTTTTTAATTTTTCCGTTCCCTTCAAAAACAAAAAGCGTATCGGCAACAGCATCAATAAAATATCTGTCATGAGAGACAAACAATACAGTTCCCGAGAACTTAAGGAGATAATCTTCCAACACCGACAAAGTCATAATATCCAAGTCGTTGGTAGGCTCATCAAGAATTATAAAATTCGGACTTTTCATTAAAATGCTTAATAAATAAAGTCTTCTTTTTTCGCCTCCGCTTAATTGAGAAATATAATTAAAGTGCATATTTCGGGGAAAAAGAAAATATTCGGCAAATTGTGCTGCCGAAAGCTCTCTTCCTTTTCCGATATTTACAATTTCAGCAATGTTTTTTATGTAATCAATTAAGCGAATATCTTCAGTATTATCAATAGTTTTTTGTTCAAAATATCCTACGGATACGGTTTCTCCTTTCTCAATTCTTCCGCTGTCTGCCTGTATTTTTTCTGTTATTATATTTAAAAAAGTGCTTTTCCCTACTCCGTTATTTCCGAATATTGCAATTTTTTCTCCTTTTGAAAATTTATACGAAAAGTTATCAATCAGTTTCTTACCGTCATAACTTTTTCTTATGTCAAAAATGTCAATAAGCTTTTTACCGAGTCGCTTACCCTCAATATCAATATCAAATGTTTTATCCTGCGGCTTAAGACTTGCTTTTTCTTTCAGCTTATAGAAATTATCAATTCTTGATTTTGCTTTTACGGCACGGGCTTGCGGCTGTCTGTTCATCCATTTTGTTTCTGTACGCAATAAATTTTCCGCTTTTTCGGCTTCAGCAATCATATTTCTTATACGCTCTTTTCTTTTTGTAAGAAAATACGAATAATTACCTTTATATTTATATATTTCTCCGTTATCAAGCTCCAAAATCACATTACAAACATTATCAAGAAAGTATCTGTCGTGCGTAACAAGAAGTAAGGTTAAAGACGATTTTTCAATATAGTTTTCAAGCCACTCAATCATCTCAAAATCAAGATGATTAGTAGGTTCGTCAAGAATTAAAAAATCAGGTTTATTAAGCAGTGCAGAGGCAAGAGCAAGTCGTTTTTTTTGTCCGCCGGAAAGCAATTTTACAGGTTTTTCAAAATCAGACAGTTTAAGTTTTGTCAGTACGCTTTTCACATCTCTATCAAAATCCCATGCATTTAACCTGTCCATTTCTTCGGCTGCTTTACGAATAATTTCAGCATCATTTGATTTTAAAGCATATTCATATTTCTTAACTGCAACAGCTGTCTTATTATTCGAGTTAAAAATTTGCTCAGTTAAACTCAATTCACTCTCAAAGTCTGTATTCTGCTCTAAAAAACCTATACTTAAGTTTTTTGCAAGATTTATTTTTCCGTCATCCGGAACATCTTTTCCGGTAATAATATTCAGTAAACTTGTTTTGCCGGTGCCGTTTTTTGCTATCAGTGCTACTTTTTCTTTTTCATTAATTATAAATGATATATCTTCAAATAAAGTTTTGTTTCCGTATGATTTTGTCAAACTCTCCGCCTTTAATATTTCCATTTTCGTTTATAAAATTTAAAATGTCAAAAATAGGTCTAAAAGTTGAGAATATAAAGTTTTTAAAATTTCTGCGGAAAAATAATATTTTTAAACATAGGAGCATAATATACAATAATACAATTAGTTATACTAATACAGCATCTTAAATACCGTAAGGTTAAACATAAATTAGTTTTTTTTTTGTAAAATTGTGCTTATTTTCAATTAATATCTATGTTGACAAGAATTTCCGATTTTTACGATAAAGCCAGCAGTCAAAAGAATGCAAAACGGTTGGTTTTAGTGTCTGCTGCCGACGAACACTCTTTAGATGCCGTTTTTGAGGCTGAAAAAAAGAACCTTATCAAACCTGTCCTAGTGGGAGACAAAAGCAAGATTGAAAAAATACTGCAAGAAAAAAAGTTTGACACAAGCAAAGCAGAAATAATTAATATACCCGACAACAACAATGCCGTAAAAGAAAGCGTAAAAATTATAAAAGAAGGCAACGGTGATATTTTAATGAAAGGATATACTTCAACGGCAACACTTTTAAGGGCAGTTTTGAACGAGGAATACGGACTTAAAAATTCGCCTTTACTGTCTCATTTTGCTTTTTTTGAGCTTCCGGGCTATCATAAACTTATCGGACTTACGGATGTTGCAATGAATATCGCCCCGAATCTGAAAGAAAAGGCAGGTATAATCCGCAATGCCGTTAATTATATGCACAAAATAGGATATAAAACACCAAAAGTTGCCGTAATAGGAGCCGTAGAACTGATAAATGAAAAAATGCCCGCAACACTTGATGCTGCAATTCTTTCAAAAATGGCACAAAGAAAACAGTTACCGAGATGCATAATTGACGGTCCTTTGGCTTTTGATAACGCAATGAGTAAGAAAAGTGCCGAGCATAAAGGAATTGTTTCTGATGTAGCAGGAGATGCAGATTTGTTAATAATGCCTGATATTGAAGCCGGAAACGTTCTGTATAAATCATTTGCTTTTTCAGGTGCTGCTTTGGCAGCTGTTATTCTCGGGGCTTCTGTCCCTATTGTGCTTACTTCCCGATCAGATTCTGAAGAATCAAAACTTAACAGCATTGTTTTAGCGGCAATTTCATAAAATGAAATAAAATTTAAAATATAATTTCTGACATAAAAACATTTAAAATATCCGATATATGAGCATTTTTGAACATATGAGAAAAAATAACAGCAGAGAGTTACTGTTTTTTGAAGAGCAATCATTAAAATTAAAAGCAATTATTGCTGTAGACAGTATAGTTTTAGGCCCGGCAAATGCTTCCGCAAAATTATTTCACTATAAAAACGAAGATGATGCAATTGCAGATGCCCTGGATATAGCATATTACAATTCTCTGCGTGCCGCTTTGCTGAAAAGAGGTATGGGCGGTGCAGCCATAATTCTTATCGGAAATCCGAAAGAGGTAAAATCAGAAATGTATTTCAGAGCATTGGGTATTTTTCTTAACCGTTGGAACGGAAAATTATTTATGTCAATAAGCAAAGGAGTGTCTTACAAAGATTTAAAGTACGTAAGAAAAGAGTCAGAGTATATTCTCGGAATGGAAAAAACACACGGCGGACTTGGGCAAATATATGTTAACAGAGCAAAAGGAATGATAAAAGGAATGAAAGCAATTGCAAAGCACAAGCTTAAATCGGGAAGTTTAAAAGGGCTTAAAATTGTAGTTCAGGGAGTAGGCGATTTGGGTTCGCAACTTGTTAAGCAATTAATTGAAGAAGGTGCCGACCTGACTATTACAGATAAAATTTATGACCGAATAAAAATAGTTCAAGACCGTGCAGAAGATATTAAAATAGAAAAACCTGAAAAAATATACGAAACTAGATGTGATATTTTCTGCTCTTGTGCAGCTGAAAAGATGATTGATACAGAAGCCGTAACTAAATTAAAATGTAAAATTTTTACCGGAGGAACAAACCAACCTTTAAAAAAACTTGAAGATATTGAAATGTTAAAACAAAACGGTATTCTTTACGTTCCGGGATATATTATTAACGGAGGAGATATAATTCAAATGACAAACGAAATTGAAGGCTATAAAAACGATAAGGTCGAAAACGAACTTGACGACATCTATCGCATTGTGTCTGACCTACTTGAAGAATCAGAAACAAGCAATATAGATTTATGTAAACTCGCAATTGATAAAGCCGAAGAATACGTTACCGGAGTTTCCGCAATTAAAATGTTAAGATAATTTGAAAAAGTGCTGACAGGTAAATTTAAGATATACTGTTTTTTAATTATTGTTTTTATATCGGTTGCAGCAAAAACTTCATACGCTCAACACGACGCAGATACATTAAGAAATATATTGATAACAGAAAATCTGAAAAACGGTTTTAAAAAAATTAATGTTACGTTCAACGACAGTACTTTGGAAATGTTTCATAAAGTTGAACCCGCTTATATCAACAGTATTTTTCCCGCAGATTTAGGAAATATAGGTTCTGCACATATTTCGCAAATATTCTTTAAACGTCCTGACAGCTATTTTACGAAATTTATTTTTAATGAGCCGTATAAAATTTATCTTACAAGCTATGAAAATGCTGTTTATTTTAACACTCGCCGCCCTTACACGTCAATAATGCACACAACAAGCACAAAAGTTATTGATTTACAGACAATAGATTTTATTCACACACAAAACGTAAACCCCGATTTTAATTTCGGACTCAGATATAACTTCATTTCATCTTTAGGGCAATTTCTTGACCAGGCAAACAGTTTAAACACAGTCAGCCTAACTTCAAATTATAAAAAAGATAAATACTCTGTTTATACTTCTTATATTTACAATAAATTTAAACTTCAAAACAGCGGCGGATATATTGATACTCTCGGTTTTGACACAAAAGTTCCGGAACATAATCTGCAAAATTCAAATACGCTGTTGTTTAATCAGGAACTGTCTGTAACCCAAAAATACAGTTTCGGAAAATATAAAAACCTTTCATACAGAGATACAATAATAAAAGTATTAGAACCAAAAATAAGTATATCCCACAATTTATTGCTGTCAAGAAAATACCGATTATACAAAGATGAAGAAAATTCAGAAAATACATATTACCTGAATTATTTCTACCGAGACGGTGCTGCTTATGATTCCGTTGCAATTCAATCAATGGAAAATAAAATCAGAATAGGAAGCGAAAATATATTTGAAAAAGAACATAAATTCGGATTTTCTTTTATTTATTACAATGATTGGTACAGAATTTACAACTTCAATGATTATATCTTTTTAAATAATACACATACTTTTATTGAGAACAAAATAAGTTCGGAAATATATACGGTTAAAAACAAATATATTGATGCCGACATATATGCCGATTATTATTTCAGCGGATACAGAACCGGTGATTACAGAATTGACGGTAACTTTCACAAATATTTATTTAAAGATAAAACAAAATCGGACATAAAACTGCAACTGCAATATACAAATAAAAAACCCGACTATTTTCAAAACACTTATTACTCAAATCACTACATTTGGGAAAATGATTTCTTACCCGAAAAGCGAACAAATGCAGGATTGTCTTTTGTAATGCCGTTTTACAACTTAAAATTTGATTTAAATTCAGCATTAATAAAGAATTATATTTATTACGATATAAGCTCCGCTCCCGCACAATTCGACTCCGTAATAACGGTTACCTCAGCATCGGCAGAAAAAATTTTCAAATTAAAAAGGATTACTTTTGTGAATAAAGCAGTTTGGCAAAAATCTTCAAACGACAATATTATCAGCTTACCGAAATTGTCAATATTTCATTCAACTTACATAAAAATAAAATATGAAAATACCCTGTTAGTACATCTCGGTTTCGAGTTGTATTATTCAACAGAATACAAAATGTATAATTTTAACCCTGCAACAGGTCAGTTTTATTTCGTAAACAACACAAAAAGGCTTGCCGGAAATTACCCTTACGTAACAGTATTCGCAAATATGAAGATAAAACGAAATGTTATGCTGTTTTTTAAAATGTTGCATATGAATTCAATGCTGAATCAAGATTTTTTACCGTATTACGTAAATCACTATCCTCTGCAAAATATTATGTTTAAATTCGGAGTCAGGTGGACATTTAAAAACTAAAGATATTTTCAGTTTTTTTTAAGAAAAAATTAAATTTGCACTTATGCACAATCTCATTTTTAATATAACCAAAAAAATGCTTTTTATATCTGTTAAACAAAGAGATAATTATGTGCAGAAAGTCTTGTCTCTGTCCGGAGACAAGACTCTTTAATTCCCTGAAAACACAATTTCCGATTCAAAATTTTACATTTTAACCCCCTAAAATAAAACAGTTATGTCTTTACCTTATGCAGAACCGTACAAAATAAAAATGACCGAGCAAATTTACAGAAGCACACAAGAAGAACGCGAACAATGGATAAAAGAAGCTAAATATAATTTATTTAAACTGAAAAGTTCGCAGGTTTACATTGACCTGCTTACCGATTCAGGCACAGGGGCAATGTCTGACAAACAATGGGCTGAAATAATGCTCGGCGACGAAAGTTATGCCGGGGCGTCATCATATTATAAAATGAAAGATGCTGTTAAAAACATATTCGGATTTGATTATTTTTTACCGGCACATCAAGGCAGAGCTGCCGAAAACGTACTTTTTTCGGCAATGATAAAAGAAGGGGACATAGTTCCCGGCAATTCGCACTTTGATACCACTAAAGGACATATAGAATTTCGCAAAGCAAAAGCTGTTGACTGCACCATAGACGAAGCCTTCGACACTACGTTAAACTATCCGTTTAAAGGAAATATTGATTTAAACAAACTTGAAAATGTTTTAAAAAATAATCCTAAAGAAAAAATCCCTTTAATAATTGTAACAATAACTAACAACTCGTCCGGCGGGCAACCGGTATCTTTACAAAATATGAAAGACGTAAAATCTCTTGCCGACAAATACGGAATACCTGTTTTTTACGATTCTGCCAGATTTGCAGAAAATGCATATTTCATAAAAATAAGGGAAGAAGCATATAAAAACAAAACCATTAAAGAGATAGTAAAAGAAATGTATAAATATGCAGACGGTATGACAATGAGCAGCAAAAAAGATGCTGTTGTCAATATGGGAGGATTTTCGGCAATGAGAGATGAAAATTTATATAAAAAAGCATCTGTTTATAACATAATGTTTGAAGGATTTATAACTTACGGAGGAATGTCCGGAAGAGATATGAATGCTTTAGCTCAAGGCTTGTATGAAAATACCGAATTTGAAGCATTGGAAGCAAGAATAAAACAAGTTGAATATTTGGGAAATAAACTGGCAAAATCCGGTATACCCGTCCAACATCCGATAGGCGGACACGCCGTTTTCATTGATGCAAAAAAATTTCTCCCGCAAATATCTAAAGAAGAATATATCGCACAAACAGTTGCCGTAGAACTGTATATAGTCGGCGGTATCAGAGGTGTAGAAATAGGAACCGTTTTAGCAGACAGAGACCCGATTACCCGCAAAAACCGATATCCCGAACTTGAACTCGTGCGTTTAGCAATTCCGAGAAAAACATATACAAACAGCCATATGGATTATGTAGCAGCTGTTTGTAAAAAAATATATGATACACGACACGAAGCAAAACACGGATTGAGAATAACATACGAAGCACCGATTATGAGACATTTTACAGCCGAATTTGAAAAAATTAAATAAACTTGAAAGATTTAACAAAAGGTAAGGAACGAAATTTAATTCTGAAATTTGCATTGCCTATGCTGTTAGGCAGTGTATTTCAGCAACTGTATAATATTGTCGACAGCATAATAGTAGGACATTACATAGGAAAAGACGCATTATCTGCCGTAGGTGCATCTTTTCCTGTCTTCTATGCCCTCATTTCACTTGTAATCGGTTTAGGCTCCGGAGCCGGAATTGTAATTTCTCAATATTACGGAGCAAAACAAAACGATAAAGTACAAATTGCCGTTGATACAATGTATATTTTTATGTTTGTATCTTCGCTTATTATAACGTTTTTCGGGATAATTTTCATAAAAGACATATTTTTGTTACTGAAACTGCCCCCGGAAATTATGAAAGATGCAGAACTTTACCTGACAATTACGCTCGGAGGACTTATAATTGCTTTCGGATATAACGGCACTGCATCAATATTCAGAAGTTTAGGAGACTCAAAACGACCCTTATATTTTATGATTATTTCTACGGTTACAAATATTATTCTTGATTTATTGTTCGTAATTTATTTTAAATGGGGTATTGCAGGTGTAGCAATCGCCACTGTCATATCACAAGCCGGAGCATTCGCCTCAGCGGTAATATACATTAACAGAAACCATAAAATTTTGAAAATCAGATTTCTGCATCTTAAATTTGACAAAGACATAATGTTCAAAAGTTTTCGTATCGGAATACCTTCCGGCTTACAACAATTATTCGTAGCATTAGGAATGACGGCAATATTGGCAATAGTAAACGGTTTCGGAACTTCTGTTATTGCTGCATATACCGTTGCCGGAAGAATCGATTTTTTTGCTATTATGCCGGCAATGATTTTTGCTCAGGCACTGACATCTTTTACCGGGCAAAATATGGGGGCAGGTAAAATTGACAGAGTAAAAAAAGGCTTCCGCTCAGTGATGATTATGTCAATAACAGTTTCCGTAGTGCTCAGCATAATAGTTATAACAGGCAGCAGAATTTTAATGAAACTTTTTACTCCCGATGAAGATGTTATAACAGAAGGTATGCATTACCTCAGAATAGTAGCTCCGTCTTACGTATTATTTGCAATAATGTTCTCTTTTACAGGTGTTTTCAGAGGAGCAGGTGACACTTTAATCCCGATGTTCATAACATTATTTTCTCTTTGGATAATCAGAGTTCCTTTTGCTTACTACCTTTCCGCCGATTACGGAACAACCGGAATTTGGTATTCAATACCGTTAGCCTGGTCATCCGGTTTACTTTTTTCTCTCATATATTATTTCACGGGACGATGGAAGCGAAAAGCTGTTGTTAAAATACCCTTGACAAACTATTAACATATTTTTTTTGATTTAATAAAAGTATTTTTTTAATTTGTATAAAGTAAGTTTTTTACAAATACAATTTAATGCAACTTTTTTTGCTGAAATTATGTCTTGTCTAAGACTATCATACCTTTGTAAAAGTTAAATTAATTATAAATGAAATTTCGATTGATTTACTATATTACTATTTTACTTTTAAGTATCTCAAACTCT
>CAMZKI010000023.1 GCA_947311125.1 uncultured Chlorobiota bacterium | reverse complement strand
TCTTTATCTTTCTTGTAATCAAACAGGGTCTTATCCAGAGCATTTTCCATAGAATCAATCTTTTTTTATTTCTTTTTACCTTTGCAAAAACTAACATAATTATATTATGCAGAAAATTCCGGTTTTAATTTTAGCTGTTATGCTCATTTTTCCTTCTTGTTTAGTTACAAAAAAGAAATATGATGCGATGAATCTCCAAAATCAAAAAAAGATTGATTCTTTGGAATATGCTCTGGATAAGACCCTGTTTGATTACAAGAAAGATAAAGAAAATTTCGAAACACTTTTGAAAAAAAATGAATTCATTATTGATTCACTGAAAAACCTTTCCGATAAACTTTCAAGCGATACAAGTTTCTTAAACAACTCATTATCAGATGTATTAGCTGAATACAACAATAAACAAAGAAAACTTAAAGAAACTGAAGACAGACTTAATAAAAAAATAGAACTGATAAATAAACTGACTGAAGAACAAGAAATAAAATCGAAACAGATTGACTCTTTAAGAAATTCGCTGGAAGAGAAACAAAAGCGACTCGTACAACTTGAAAATATGATAAATAAAAATAAGGAGGAAGTAAATAAATTAAAAAATATAATAAATGATGCACTTAAAAGTTTTGACGATTCCGAACTGAATGTCTATTTAAAAGACGGTAAAGTGTATGTTGCAATGGAAGAAAAACTGCTTTTTAAAACAGGAAGTTCGGAAATTGACAAAAGAGGAAAAGAAGCTATTGAAAAGTTGGGAAAAATTCTTGAAAAAAATACCGATACCGAAATTCTTATTGAAGGGCACACCGACAATGTAGGACCCGATAAATACAATTGGAAACTCAGCACCGAAAGAGCTTTATCCGTAGTTAATATTTTAACAGAAAACACGGGCATAAAAGCCGACAGAATAACAGCATCCGGAAGAGGTATGCACAAACCCGTGGCAAGTAATAAAACAGATGCCGGCAAACAAAAAAACAGAAGAATTGAAATTATTCTTGTTCCTAAATTAGACTCTTTATATAAAATTATGAACGAATAAAATTTAAAGTTTTTTTCTTTTTGTAAGAATGGTTTCCGCTTCAATAAAGATTCTGTTTACATTCGGAATTTCTTTTTTTATTTTATTTTCCAATCTGTCAACAACCTGTTCTATTTCGTCGGAAATTAAACCGTCTTTAAAATTTACATTCAGGTTTACAAGGACTTCATCGGGTCCGAAAAATAAAGTTAATGGTTTTTTAAAAGCCGTAACGTCTTTATCTTCGGCAAGAATTTTATTAACTTTTTCAATATCATCTTTAGATAAGCCCTCTCCTATTAAAAGACTTTTACATTCCAAAGCAAAAAATGTGGAAACGCTTAATAATAAAAGCCCTATTAAAACAGAACCAATACCGTCAAAATATTCAATTCCGGTAATTTGCCCTAATAAAAGAGTGATTAAAGCAATTACCAATCCGGTAACTGCTGCCGAATCTTCAATTACCACCGCAGCGGTTGATGTATCTTTTGTATCAACCAAAGCCCTGTAAAAAGAAGAATTTCCTCTTGTTTTATTAAATTCTTTCAAGGCAATTAAAAGTGAAGTTCCCTCAAAAAGTATTGCCGATATCAAAACCACGTAATTCCAGATAATATCTGTTATTTCTTTCGGATGTAAAATATGTTTAATCCCTTCATACAAGGCGATACCGCCTCCAAGTGCAAAAATTAACACCGCAACTATAAAACTCCAAAAATAAACTTCGTTTCCGTAACCGAACGGATGTTCATCGTCCGCCGGTTTTTTGCTTTTTTTAATTCCCAACAGCAATAAAATACCGTTTCCCGTATCAACTAAGGAATGAATACCTTCCGAAAGCATTGTTGACGAACCGGTAAAACCGGCTGCCGTAAATTTACTTACCGCAATTGCAATATTTGCTGCAATTGCCCCGAAAATTGCTTTATTTGACCCTTTTGACATTATATTTCTTAATCAATTATAAAATGCTGTTTTACTTTATTCATAAATTTTCGTCCGATGGTTCCTGACAAAGGATTTTTAGTATCCATTGCTTCCGGATGCCATTGTACGCCCAAAATAAAAGGATGCAATGTCGTATCCGAAGGTTCAATTGCTTCAACTACTTTATCTTTTGCAAAAGCCGAAACTTCAAAACCGGTTGCGATTTTTTCAACTGCCTGATGATGATTACTGTATCCGTTGCCGCTGTCAACTTTTACGATATTATACAAAAACGTATTTCGTTTGATATAAATTTCGTGATATACCGCCGTGCTTTTATTTTCTTTTGCTTTTCGCGAATCTCGGTGCAAATATTTGCTGCCGACATCGGTCGGAATATCAATTATCAAACTTCCGCCTTCGGTAACGTTTAAAATTTGATGCCCGCGACAAATTCCCAACAAAGGAATCTTATTTTTAATTGCAAATTTTATCATTTTTTGCTCCAAACTGTCGCGGTGAGGATTAATTGTTCCGCAACGGTCAAGTTCATTTTGTTTTCCGTAAAGACCGGGATTCACATCTTCTCCGCCTGCAATAATAATACCGTCGGCTTTTTTCAATAATAAATTAACAGAATCTTTATTTTTTACGGCATACATATTCACACATTTAAAATTATGATTTCCGGTTGAATTGATTAACCATTTTTCATGCGTATTTTTAAAATCTTTTGATACTAAAATAAGAGGACGCTTATAATTCTCCCGACTTATCCTCTGTTGATGCTTGCAGGATATTATTGTGCTGATTATTAACAAATAAACAAATACTTTTCTCATTACTTTAAAGTTATAATTATGGAAAGTCTGTATTAAAATCATCTAAAATATATAATTTTTATTAACCGGAAAACACAAACTATGAAAACCAAGGTATTGAAAATTTTTGCAATTATAATTTTATTGAATTTTTATGCTTGCGATACGACAAAAGACAGCGGACAAGCGAATAATTCTGTTTCACCTGTCGGAACAGCAATAAAAGAGTACCCTGCAAGCCATCCTAACAAAAAAATTTCCGTCGAAGAATCGGAATACGACGATTTCGATATTTCCGATAAGGAAAGTCCGAATTTTAATACGGAAGAATACGATAAAATTACGGAAAACGAATTTTTAGCGGTTAAACAAAATCCGCTTTCAACATTTTCGATTGATGTTGATAATGCATCTTATTCAAATGTCAGAAGAATGTTGAATTACGGGCAAATGCCGGATAAAGGTGCCGTAAGAATCGAAGAAATGATAAATTATTTTAACTACGATTATCCCGACCCTTCCGGAAAACATCCTTTTTCGATTTATACCGAAACAGGCACTTGCCCTTGGAATACAAATCACAAACTTGTTCATATCGGGATACAGGGTAAAAAATTAAACTACAACGATTTAAAACCTTCAAATCTTGTTTTTCTGCTTGATGTTTCGGGTTCTATGAGCGACAAAAATAAACTTCCTTTATTGAAAAAATCACTGAAACTTCTTTTAAGTGAACTTTCGCAAAACGACAAAATTTCGATTGTTGTGTATGCCGGTGCAGCAGGTTTGGTATTGCCGCCTACAAATGCTTCCGAAAAGGAAAAAATAATTGCGGCACTCGATAAATCGGAAGCCGGCGGCTCAACGGCAGGCGGTGCAGGAATTGAATTGGCATATAAAACAGCAAAAGAGGCATTTATTAAAGGCGGAAATAATCGTGTTATATTGGCAACCGACGGCGATTTTAACATAGGAACATCATCAACAAGCAGTTTGGTTGATTTAATAGAAGAAAAAAGAAAAGACGGAATATATTTAACCATTCTCGGTTTCGGAACGGGAAATTATAAAGACGGGAGAATGGAGCAAATAAGCAATGCCGGCAACGGAAATTATTTTTATATCGACAATTTTAAAGAAGCCGAAAAGGTTTTTGTAAAAGAAATGCGTGCAAATATGTTTACGATTGCCAAAGACGTAAAAATTCAGATTGAGTTTAACCCTGCCCAAGTAAAAGCATATCGCTTAATAGGTTACGAAAACAGAATGCTTAAAAAGGAAGATTTTAACGACGACAAAAAAGATGCCGGCGAATTGGGTGCAGGGCATACGGTTACGGCACTTTATGAAATTGTTCCGGCAAGTTCGGATGAAAAAATCGGCGGAAATGTTGACAGTTTAAAATACCAAAAAAACAGCATTACCGACCGAGCAAAAAACAGCAATGATATTATGACAATAAAGTTCAGGTATAAACCGCCGGAAAGCGATAAAAGCATTTTGATTACACATATTTTAAAATCAAAATATCCGCTCGAAACAACAATAACAGAAATTGAAAACCCGTCAAATAATTTTTTATTTTCTGCTGCCGTTGCCGAATTCGGAATGCTGCTCAGAGATTCAAAATTTAAAGGAAATGCAAGTTATGATAATGTTCTGAAACTTGCTAAATCATCAAAAGGAAAAGATGAAAACGGTTACAGAAGCGAGTTTATCGGGCTTGTTGAAACAGCAAAAAATTTAAGCAAATAAATTGAAACTTCTGTAATTTCCCCCGCATTTTACCTGTAAATAAGTTTTTACAGGTTTTTTGCGAGTTTTATAAAGAAACAAGCAATATTACATTTTAATGATTTCTGTCAATATACAAAATTCTGAAAATAATTACTTATTTGCATATATTGAACAAAATAAAAAAGCCCAATCTCCGGGATTAGGCTTAAAATAAAACTTAAGGTAAATATTATTCATAAGTAAAACCGACAATAACGGCTATACAGCCGCTTTGAGGCTTCTTGTCTTTTTCGGCTTTCGGAACTTGAACGGATATAATCAGATTTTGATTTTTATCCGATACAAAATCCCAACTTTCTTCTTTTGTTATATTACTGTCATAAAGAACTTGCCTCTGAAAATTTGTAACTTTAAAATTAAGCTTGGGCATATTATCTGCTCCTACAACAACAATTCGGTATGTCCTGCCTTTAAAAAAAGACTTATAAATATCAACATCATCACCTTCTCTTAAGGGCAAAGCATTAAAACGTGCTTCAGGAATGTATTTACTTGTATCTAAATAAGTAAAACCTTTTGTTTTTACTAAATCAATACATTGAGCTTGTGCTGCCGAACCGGACATAAAAAACAGAAAAGCCGTAATGATTATATATCTGATTTTAAAATTCATTATTTGACGTTTTTGTGTAGTTTAAGCAATATAATTGTTTCTTACGCTTATAATTAAATCGCAAAAATCTTTAAAGTTTTTCTCGTTCATATTTTCTTCAAGCAAAAGATATGCCTTATATATTTTATCAATGTCATCTTTCAGCGGGGATAATACTTTATCGTCTTTCACATTTTCCAAAGCTTTATTCATTAATTCAAGTGAAATTTTCTGAGCCAGAATACTTTCCGTTAACTGAGGATTTGTATCAGGTGAACCGTTAGAAAGAGATACCGCAATATATTGAGCTTCTATCCACCCCCCTATTAAAATCATAGTTATCATTTTTTGCCGATTATTCTCTCGCAGATATGCATCAGTATTCATAAAAGACTCGTTTATAATCTTAATCATATCTTCCTTATCCAGCTTATTGTTCTTAATCATATCAAGATGTCGTTTCTCGATTGATTGTGTTATCCCTATCTCTTCAGACATATCTTTAACTATATCAAGATAATCATAGGTTATTTGTTCTTGTTCAAACAAACTTGCATAACTCAAATCTGCCGTATAGATACCTATATTTAAAGCAATTTTAGAATTTGTATTATATCGTCTGAAATTAGAACTAGGATTAAGAATTTCCTTGTTAAAATGTAAATTCGGATTATCAATAAGCATTACTGCCATATCTGAAGGTGCCAGCATTGATACTATTATTTCTTCTCTTATGTCTGCTGAATCGACAATCTCGTCGGCAAGTTCATCAGTATCAGTATCTTCTCCGTAATTGCAACCGCTTACAACCCAAGTTACAAAACTCAAAATAAAGATTAAATAGAATAATTGTCTGTTCATAATACGTTTTATTTGTTTGAATCTGAAAGAC
>CAMZKI010000022.1 GCA_947311125.1 uncultured Chlorobiota bacterium | reverse complement strand
GGTTCGTGCTATCACGACCATAACTTCGGAAATGCAAATATGGCAGATGTTATAAATCATTGGTATTGGGCAAGAGCCGAACTGGGACCTTATAACGTAATTGCTGCTGAATTAATTTCCGTAAAAAAATACGACAGCGAACCGATTATTGTTTTTAACATCTCAAAAAACGGAAAAACAATTGTTGACAACGGCGAAAAGGTTAAATTATTCAGAACATACGGAAAAATGAATCACGAAGGAAAAAGACCTGTCAGCAATGAATTAAAATTTATTTATACAGATTATAATGAGGGTTTTAGATATGAATTTACCCTGCACAGAGAAAAAAATTTAATGCAAATGAAGATTCTTGACGCACTTATTTCAAACAAAATAAAAAGAAAACTTGCAACTTTAATTACGGGTTTAGACCCTTCGTATTTCAGAATGTCGGGAACGGCAAATTTAAAAGTTTACAAAAACGATTGCAAAATTGATGAAGCATCAAGCAAGAAAGCAATTTGGGAATTAATGTATTTTGGAAAACCGTTTGGTATAAAATGAAAAAGTAATTATTATGATTTTAAAATATCCGATTAATCGTTATTTCGATTAAGTTCAAGGACTTTGAAATATTGTTTCTCAAAATTATTGAATTCACGATACAGGAAATCGTAGTATGCATTTCCGTGCTTTTTTATTTGTTTTGAGTAATTTATAAACATTGCAGAATTTGAGAATGCCCGAATATATAACTTATCTTCTGCAGAAATATCTTCGGAAAGTTTAAAGTTTATTTCTGTATAGTCATTCGGAATTATGATAAACCATATATAAACAGGGAAATTATTTTTTATCATAAAAAAGGGAAAATAAAGTCCTAATGCAGATAAGAATGAATAGCCGATTTGTTTATCTTTAGCAACAAGATTTGTTTCGGTAAATAATATTTTAAATGAATTTTCTTTTGATGCATCATTTGTCTGTTTGATTTTAAACTCATAATAATCCTTTGAATTAAAATCATCAATAAATTTTGTCAGTGTATTGTCAAACTCTTCCTTTACTTCTTTAGGTATTTTTTCTGAGTAGGAAGCATATAAATGCAAAATTTTAATATCGGCATCTTGTCTTATACTGTATTTTAAGGTATTGCATGAAAACAGAAAAAGTATTAAAATAAAAATGTATCGGGATTTCATATTTTATTGTTAAAAAAAACATATCTGCTAATTTAAAAAAACTCTGTTAAAATTAAAGAAAATCAGCCTATATTTTGACTGATTTTTCTTTAATATTCTGAAAAAACTGTAAGTTTTTTATTCTGTCAGAAACTGTTATTTCTCGGAACTATCAACAATAATAAAACATCCTCATTATCTCTGTGCATATAATATTCTTCACGTGCAAGACGCTCCTTTGCATCCGGATTTGTTGTTAAGTCTTTGTAATATTTTTCATTTTTTCTGATTTCTTCTTTATAAGTTTCTATTTTACTTTTCAGATATTCAATATCTCCTTTAAGATTTGCTTTAAATCTTAAATTTGTTTGGTCGATAAATGTTATCCAAACAGCAAAAAGAATAACTACTATAAGGTATCTGATTTTTTTAGTATAAAACCACATTTTTTTCATTCCGATATATACTTTTTAGCTTTTAAACTAATTATTTCCTCCTAAAATTAAAGGCATTCCGTCCTTTCCGCTTCCTATTATTATAGTTTTGGCATTAGGTGATTCAGACAATTTAATAGTCGCCTCTATACCTCTCATCTTCAACAAACTGGGAGTAAGAGAACTGTTTATTATCTTATTTGCTTTGGCTTCCCCTTCGGCTGCAATTCGTTTACGTTCAGCTTCCGATTTTTCTTTATCTAATTTATACTGATAGGCAAGAGCTTCTTGTTTTTGAATTTCTTTATTTTCTATAGATTTTTTATATTCAGTAGGCAAGTTAATAGATCTTATAAGAAGAGCTGTCATATGTATATTATTTTCAGTCTTATTTAAGACAGCTTCTGTTTCATCTTTTATACTTTGCTCTACTTCCGCTCTTTTTGTAGAGTATATTTCCTCTGCAGTATATCGTCCCATAACTTGTCTTACGGTCGACCGAACTTCCGGAACTACTAATTTATCAATATATTTAACCCCGAATTTCTCATGTAAATATCCTATCTTATTATAAATAGGATAAAATCTTACCGAAACATCAACGTTAATCGGCAAACCTTTTTTGTCAAGAACATCCATAGTTTCATCAACTTTTTGTTCTTTTACGTCATAAATTATCATATCGTTCCACGGTGCAATAACATGAAAGCCTGCTCCGTAAACATTTTCTTTATCCAATCCTCCCGAAAATTTCTTAAAAATAACACCTTTTTCTCCGGGCTGTAATGTTACAAACGTAGCCGAACCGAACATAAGCAGCACTACAACAATAATTCCTGCTAAAATTAATAATGATTTTGATTTTTTTTCCATTTTTATATTTTTTATGTTTAATAATTAACAATTTTTTGCGAATTTACGATTTTTTTCTTCTTTAAGGAAATATATATAAAACTATAACTGTTTTAAAAACTGAAAAAAACCGAAAAGATAAGCTGTGAAAATTACTATTACTGCTGTCAGAAACCAACGCAGCGGCTCCGCTCCGCGATTTATTGCAAACCTTGATGCGAAAATACCTCCGATAGTGTTGCCTGTTGCTGCAATAAGCCCCATAGCATAATGAATATCTCCGTTTATCATAAATACGGCAAGTGCAAAAGGAGTGTAAATAAAAACAACAAACACTTTCAAACTGTTTGCCTTTACCAAGTCATAACCTGAAACCGCAACTAAAGCAATCAACAAAAAAATACCTGTGCCCATATGAATAAATCCGCCGTATAAGCCTATTAAAAAGTAAAGAGGAATATGCCAAAAATTATTTTTTATCTTTCTGTCTGTTTTTTTTTCTTTTAGAAATTTTTCAGGTTTAAAAATAATGAAAAATAGAATAATAATCATTGCAGTGCCTATAACTCTGCGAAAAACATCCTGATCAATGCTTACGGCAACCTGTGCTCCGATTACGGAACCTGCAGTTATGGGGACGGCAATAAAAACAGCACTCCTTAAATTCAGCAATTTATGTCTGTAGAAATTTAATCCTGCAGCAAAAGTTTGAGGTATTACACCTATTCTTACCGTTCCGTTTGCCCAAGCCGGAGGCAGCCCTAAACTCATAAAAACGGCATAACCTATTGCAGTTCCGCTTCCGGCAAGTGTATTTACAACACCCGTTAAAAAACCGCTTAATACCAATAATACGATTATTTCCGGAGACCATACATCAATATTTTTTATAATTTCTGCCTGCATCGATATTTTTTTTAATTTTGGAAAACAGAATTGCTAACAAAAATAAACATAGGTGAACAAACTCCAAATTTATAAAGCATCGGCAGGCTCGGGCAAAACTTATAATCTGACTTTATATTACTTAAAATCAGCGTTTAAATACCCGGACAACTTTACTAAAATTTTAGCGGTTACTTTTACGAATAAAGCTGCTGAAGAAATGAAAACAAGGATTTTAGAAAAACTGAATGAACTTATTAAAGACGGCAAAAATGCAGACTATTATCCTGATATCATTAATAATTACAATATAAAAACCGAAAATGAACTGAAAAAACGTGCCGAAAAAGTTCGAGATAATATTCTGCATAACTACTCGGCTTTCAGCGTAAGTACCATTGACAGTTTTGT
>CAMZKI010000021.1 GCA_947311125.1 uncultured Chlorobiota bacterium | reverse complement strand
ATATTTTTGTAATAAAAAATAAATTTAAGAAATTATAATGTCAAAGGTATTTAAAATATTTGTGATTTTACTTATGTCGTCCGGAATAAAAGCACAGGAAATTAATTTTTTTACCGGTGTGCCGTATGCAAAGTCTTTTGTATCGGATATAAGAAGTCCGTTAACCAAACTTGAAATCGGATTTCCGAATAAAGTTGCTGATGAGTATTACATAAAAAATATTTCCGGACGACCTTTCATTGAAGCTCATTTCGGATATGAAATACCTGTTTTTTCTTATTCAAAAAATAATTTAGGATTATATTTCGGTTTGCCGGGCGGTTCCGTCACTTTAGTTGATATGTTTGAAGCGACAACAGCTCCCGTTATAAATACAGATTATTGGTTTGGAACAGAAGTAAAAATGATAAAACGATTTAATAAAAACCACATAAAAAACATTACTTTTAATACTATGCCCTTATTTCATGAGAGTACTCATATCGGTGATGAATTTGCTTTGCACGGATATAAAAATATCAACAATTTTAAACGCATCAATATATCTTATGAAGCTTGGAAATTTTCAGTAACCTTAAACGATCCGGACACTCTAAAGGGCAATGTCTTATCATTAAAAACAGGCATACAAGGTCTTTGGTTGCCTGAATACGGTTATTATTTTACCGACAGTTTGGAAACAAAAGGTATTGAAATTCCGTTGAGCAGCAAAACTTTTGAATGGTATTTTTCTTTAAATTACCAAAGAACCGAAGGTTTTTTATCTTCCGAAAAAATTGTAAATATTTTATCTGCAGAAATTAATAACCGACCGCAATTCAGTTATGATACCAACATTGAGGAAGCTCGGATATGGTCTTATAATTTATATTTCGGGTGGAAAGTCAGACCATCAAATAAACCGTACCAAAATATAGGTTTTTTTCTGCGACATTACGGAGGTTTAAATCCTCACGGACAGTTTCGTAACCAAAGCGGTTACAGGTTTACGGGAATCAGCCTCGTTTTGATGTAAAAATCGGACAAATATATGTTACGGTTTAAAATTTTCTGAAACCTATTATTTCCCGAACATCTTTTAATGTCTTTGATGCACTTTGACGGGCTTTTTCAGCTCCGAGTTCGGCAACATCGCGTAAATATTTATTATTATTTCTGATCTCAATAATTTTTTCACGAATGGGTGTAACGAATTTAATAATATCCTCTGCCAGTTGTTTTTTCATATCTCCGTAGCGAATTTCACAACTTGCATATTTTTCTTTAAAGAAATCTACTGTACTCGTCTCAGAAACCAAACTCATAAGAGTAAATAAATTTTGTATCGGCTCGGCAACCTCAGAGTCAGGTTTGGTTGGTCCGCTGTCTGTAACGGCACGCATAACTTTTTTTCTTATGGTTTTATCATCGTCAATAAGATAAATCCCGTTTCCGGCTGTTTTGCCCATTTTTCCGCTTCCGTCCAATCCCGGCACTTTTACTAAATCTTCTCCAAAATTATACGGTTGGGGTTCGGGGAAATAGTCAACCTTATACATATGATTGAAGCGTTTTGCAAATTTTCGTGCCATCTCTAAATTCTGCTCTTGGTCTTTCCCTACAGGAACTTTGTGTGAACGATGTATAAGAATGTCGGCAGCCATTAAAACAGGATATGTTAATAATCCGGCATTAACATTATTCGGCTGCGTTCTTACTTTATCTTTAAACGACGTTGTCCGCTCCAGTTCACCTACATAGGCATTCATATTAAGCAAAAGATACAATTCCGGGATTTCTCTTATATCACTTTGCACATAAATTGCCGATTTGTTCGGGTCAAGTCCGGTTGCCAAATATTCCGCAAGAACTGATTTTACACTGTTATGCAAATCTTCAGGCGTAGGATATGTTGTTAGAGAATGATAATCTGCTATAAAAAAGTAACAATTGTTTTCTTCCTGCATTTTTATGAAATTTTTCACTGCTCCGAAATAATTTCCGAGATGCAGGTTTCCCGTTGATCTGATTCCGCTTAAAACTGTATCCATATGTTAGGGTTGTTTTTAGTTTTTGAAAATAACCTTGCAAAAGTAGTAATTTTTTGATTGAAGATAAAAGTTAACTTAAAAAACGGAAGCCTGTGTAAATTTATAACAGCGTAAAACTGCAGTTTAAAGCAGATACGCAATGTCAATTTTTTCAATCAATCTTTTCTTTTTGAAAAAAAGAAGAACGCTGCAAATATGCTTACAGCGTTCTTCGGTAAACTTTTCAGTGATCCCGCCAGGATTCGAACCTGGGACCCACAGCTTAGAAGGCTGTTGCTCTATCCAGCTGAGCTACGAGACCGTTTTCGGATTGCAAAAGTAATAAATTTTATTAAGATGCAAGTTTTTCGGTAAAATATTTTCTGTAAGCCGGTAATTTTATATCGGATATCTTCAGTTAGTTCTTTTTTTCAATAATATATTCGACAAATTCGGGTGAAATCTGTAATGAGTTTAAGAACTCGGGATATTTACTTATATAGACTTTAAGTTTTTCGGTTTTGTTTTCAGAAATATCCTTATAATCAACATAAGGTTCGAAATCTTCTTCTTTTACGGAGCTGAAACGGCTTAATACGACTTTATACGTTATTCGAATTTTATCGGGAAAAGTAATAAGTTGTAAAGTATCAGGACAATTTTTAACCTGTAAATTTACCTCGGTAGTATTTTCGGTGTATTTTTCGACGGGAAGAAGTAATTTTACCGTATTTTCAGAAAACCTGACATCGTTTATTTTTTTCAGGCTGACAGATTTTTTTAAAGAGTCTTTTAAGTCCGAAAATTTTAATTTGTCTGTTTCGGCATATTTTATATTTTTTATTTTCTTTTCGGTGCCGGAGATAACAACACTGTCCGGTGTCAATACCAACTTATCGGATTGCATATAAAGAGGCTGAAAGGAAAAGTCTATATCAGCTTTTACCGGGACTTTTTTTGCGGCAAGTTTTTCTACTTTAAAAACAACGGTTTCTGGATCAACTGACAGTATTTCAATACCCGAAGCTTCAGGAAAAAATTTGTCTGAAAGCAGGTGTGTGTAAATAATTAATTTTGATTTGTCATTCTTGTCTTTTATTGCATATTCTTTTATGCTTATTTTTAAAGGGTTAGTATTATTTGAGAGTCCTATCAGGTCGTAACCGAACCCTTTAACGGTCAGCAGCAGTTTTTCCGGAACGGCAGATGCAGGTCTTACGTCATCAGGAAAATCGATAAATTCAATTTTATAATCAAGTTTTGTCGTATATTCGCGATTCATTGCACTTAAAAACCAAAAAACCGCCGATATTAAAACAAAAACCGAAAATATCGCTAAACGTTTTTTTGATATTTTCGGTTTTTTTGCATTCATCTTAAAAGAGACAGAAAAATATTTATTTTTTACTGAATATCATTGTAATATCAGTTTTATCAACAGTGGTATTACCGTCTGTGTCGGTATTTGAGCTTACGATTGAACGAAATAATACTAATTCGTCTTTAGCAAGCCGGTCTATCATAAATGTCCCGATTCCGTCAAAAGTTATCGCAATTTTTGATTTATCGGAGTTTGCCCAAAACCAGTAATCTGTCTTTTCTGTTTTTTCACCGTCTTCATTTACGGTTTCGTTATAAGTCCCGTCTTCGTTTATTATAATTTCGTAAGAATAAGGGTATGACTCCTCTTGTGTCCCGAAACCGTTTTCAGATGATTTTTTCATTGTTGTCCCGTCAAAAACATAAGTTGTTGTTGAGGTATAAGTGTTATCACCTACTGTTTCAGTGTGAACAGTTGTTTGGTTTAGAGAATTTAAAACCCAGTCTGCCGTTATCCTGGCATCTCTTGATGAGAAGGGAAATGCCGGGTCGTTTGCTCCTTTTTTGCAGGAACTTACGGAAAAAACAAGCATAGCAGCAGATAATAAAAATAATATTTTAGCTTTCATATTTTTATTTATTGAATTTTACACTTGTGTTATCTCTGCATCATTAGGCCTGTTGCATCTTTGATTATTGCGTTTTTATCAACTTTTAAAAGCGTTCCTTCCGATTCTATGATTACTGAATCTTCTTTAATGGCATTAACTTTTCCCTGTATCCCGCCTATTGTCATAATTTTATCGCCTTGCTTCATTTCATTTCTGAATTTTGCAAGTTCTTTTCTTCTTTTCATTTGAGGTCGAATCATAAAGAAGTAGAAAACTACTACTATAATTCCCATAAAAATTAACATTTGCATAGGATCGCCTTGTTCTCCGTTTCCTGCAGCCAGTAATACTAAATTTAATTGTGTCATTTTTTAATAATTTAAATTGTTATTATTTTTAATAAATGCCGTTAGAACCAGTTTTATTCTGCTTGTGTCAGCATTTGTCTCAACGGTTATTGTTTTGTATATATTATTTCTGAACCCGCTTGTATTAAACGTAACTTTTATTTTTGATTCTTTACCCGGTAAAATAGTATTTTTATCATATTCAGGAACTGTACATCCGCAATCGGTAATAATATTTTTTATTTTCAGCGGTGCCGTTCCCGTATTTTTATATTTAAATGCATATTCAACTGTTTCACCTTCTGCAAGTGTTCCGAAATCATAAACGGAATTAAAAAATTGTATTTTCGGTTTTCCCGTGTATCTAATCTCTTGTTCTTTTTCATTTTTACAGGAAACCAAATTTGCCGAAAACGCAAAAATAATTATAATTCTTAATATTTTGTCTATTACGGTCATTTTATTCAGGCTAAACCTCTTCCCGTTTTTATGAAAAGTTCTTCTTCGCTGAGATATTTTATTGTTTTATCAAGGATTCCGTTTATAAAACTACCGCTTTTTTTGCTTCCGAACATTTTGGCAAGTTCTATATATTCGTTAAAAGTAACTTTAACGGGAATTGACGGAAATTTTATAATTTCTGATATTGCCGTTATCAAAACTACTTTATCAAAATCTGCAATTCTGTCAATGTCCCAATTTACGATATTTTTCTCAATTATTTTAATGTAGTTGTTTTTATTTATTAATGCATTACGCAATAAATTAACAGCAAAGTCTTTATCTTCGGGCTGCTTAAACTGTTCGGGAAATTCAAGTGTTTCCGGTTTGTGTTTTTTTATGTTATCAACAGTATGTGTTATTTTCAGTAAAATAAAATCTATATCATTAGTCCAAAATATGCTGTCTTCTTCAAGTGCTGAGTATAACTCTTCACAATTGAAAAGCAACTCTGAAAAAAAGAACTTTAATATTCTTTTATCATTTCTGAAATTATCTTCTTTTTCGTACAGGTATTTTTTATAAACTTCGGAATTTGTTAAAAGTTGATACACTTTTTTTATCAATTCGGGATGATTGTCCCAACTTAATTTTTTTTCGGTTATTTTGTTTATATATGTTTCGTGAAATGTGATAAGCTCGGTTATTCTGTTGTTTACGAATTTGAGGTTGGGATTTTTTTCCTCTTCGGTTGCAAATTTTTTATTTTTTCTTATATCTGCAATTTTTGCGGCATAACTTGTTACCCTGTCAAGCAAAAGCAACAAGTACCAATATAAATCGTATGTTTTTTGTATGCTGAAAAGAAGTTCGTTTTCTGCTTGTTGCAAAGAGTTTGTTTCTTTTTTCAGGGATGCGTAAATAACTTGAAGAACTTTTATTCTCAGGACTCTTCTGTTTATCATTCTTTATTTTAATGAAATTTTGTGCAAATATAGTTTTAAAAAGTTAATCGAAAAATCAATTCGTTTTATTTGAATTCATAATTTTAGACTGTAATCTTATGGACTCTCTGTGAACAAGTTGTAATATACGCTTTATGAAGTTTTCGTCAAGTCCGGAAGATTTTCCGAACTCTCTTCTTGTTTCTGTAATATCAAGCCATCTTTTAAGTTGAAATATACTTACATTGTTTTTAAGTTTGTACTTACCTATTTTTTCGGTAATCTGCATTCGTTTTGACAATAGCTCAATAAGCTGATAATCAATAGAATCTATCTGATCTCTGTAACGTTCCAAAAGGCTCAGAAACTCAGAATTATCCGAAGTACTTTTCCGAAATTTTAATTTTTTCAGAAGTTCTGTTAAATCTTTCGGAGTTAATTGTTGTTCTGCATCACTTAATGCAGTTTCAGGGCTTATGTGAGTTTCTATCATTAAGCCGTCAAAATTAAGATTAAGAGCTTTTTGTGCTATATCTTCAATATATTCTCGTTTACCTGATATGTGGCTGGGGTCATTTATAAGCGGTATGTCCGGAAACAAACTTTTTATCTCAACAGCTAACTCCCATTTCGGAAGGTTACGCAAATATATATTTTCAAACGGAGAAAAACCTCTGTGTATTGCTCCGATTTTTTCAATTCCGGCTTTTTGAAATCGTTCTATTGCTCCCGCCCATAATTTTATGTCAGGGTTTAGAGGATTTTTAATCAAAACCGGAATATTGCTTCCCTTGAGAGCATCAGCAACAGCTTGAACAGAAAAAGGATTTGCCGTTGTCCTGGCTCCTATCCATATCATATCTAAAGCATCACTGTTTTTTAGGCATATTTCAATGTGTTCGGGGGTTGCGGCTTCGGTTATTGTCAACAGATTTGTTTCTTTTTTACTTTTCTAAGCCAGTCAAAAGCGGGCTCTCCTATACCTTCAAAATTACCGGGTGTTGTTCTGGGTTTCCAGATACCAACTCTGAAAACTTTTACTTTTTCGCAAGCAGATATCTGCTTTGCTGTTTCTATAACCTGATTTTCTGTTTCGGCACTGCAGGGTCCGGCAATAATAAATGATAACCCGTTTTTTTTCGGTAAAAATAATTTTTCTTTTAGGGACAGTTCCGACATAAATAATTTTTCGCAAAAATAAGCAAACTATTCAAGCGAAAAGTATTTTTTTTTGTAAATTTGTATTTTATATTTTTTTGAATGAAAAACAGTATATTTTTAATATTGTCACTTATTATTTTATCAAACAGCACTTGTTCTGTTACAAAAAATAATAAAAATTCCTACTCTTATAAATTTTATCAAAAAGGAACGGCAAGTTGGTACGGTCCCGGATTTAACGGTAAAAAAACCGCAAGCGGCGAAAAGTTTGATATGAATAAATTTTCGGCAGCTCACCGAAAACTTCCTTTCGGAACAAAAGTGAGAGTTACAAATTTGAATAACGGTAAAAGCGTAATAGTGAGAATTAATGACAGAGGTCCGTTTAAAAAAGGCAGAGTTATTGATTTGTCAAAAAAAGCGGCAGAACAAATAGGCTTAATAAAATCGGGTGTTGCTCCGGTCAAAATTGAGCTTGCAGTTAAGAGATGAAGTGTTTTTATGTGCCGGTTACGAAGTAAGCAGTTCGGCAAATTATTATCTGATGAAAAAAAGAATTGAACTTTATAAAGGAGATATAACAAAACTTAATGCTGACGCAATCGTAAATGCTGCAAATAACAGCCTGCTCGGCGGCGGCGGAGTTGACGGAGCAATTCACAGAGCTGCAGGTAAAGAATTGCTTGAAGAGTGCAGGTTGCTTAACGGTTGTGTTACCGGAGGTGCAAAAATTACAAAAGGATATAATTTACCGGCAAAATATATCATACACACAGTAGGTCCTGTTTGGTCGGGCAAAAAAGATGATGCACGTTTGCTGGAAAGTTGCTACCTGCAGAGTTTGCGGACAGCAAAAGAAAATCATATTAAAACGATTGCTTTTCCTAATATCAGTACCGGAGCCTACGGTTACCCGAAAGAAGAAGCCGGAAAAATTGCCGTTAACACCGTAAATGCTTTCTTAGAAATAAATTCATTACCCGAGAAAGTAATTTTTGCAGTTTTTGATGACGAGAATTTCAGAATTTACAAGAAACTTTTGAAAACGTAAGTTCAGAATGCTAATGAAAAATCTTCTGATTGTAGGCGGCGCTGTAAGAAATGTAGGAAAAACAACATTAGCAGAGAAAATTGTAAAAAAATTCGGAAAAAAGCATTGTATTATAAGTTTGAAAATTAAAACAATTTATCCGAATGATGTTTTTTTTCACGGAAAGGACAGAAACCCGCTAAGTGAAAATGAAAAATACAGGATTTCCGAAAAATCTTTTTTACATTCCGAAGGAGATTCAGAACGAATGTTAAAAGCCGGAGCCGAAAAATCTTTTATGATAAAGTCGAAAGCTGACTTTCTGAAAGATGCTTTTAACGAGTTTGTTGCAAAAACAGATAAAAACTGCTTAATTGTATGTGAATCAAACAGTTTGAGGTCAGTTACCAAACCGTCTTTATACCTGTTTATAAAGCCTGAGAATTCGGAAGAGATGAAGCCGAGTGCCGAAAAACTTATCGGTTATGCCGACAAAATAATCCTTACCGACGGTAAAAAGCATGATATTGATATAGAATCTCTATATATTGAAAACAACGTTTGGTGTATAAAAGATTAAAGTTTCATTTCGGGTATATCACCGTCAATAATTAAATTTCCTTCTGTCGCACTTTTTATTTCTTCGACAGAAATACCGGGAGCTCTTTCAATTAATTTAAAACCGTTTTCGGCAATATCCAGAACTGCTAAATCTGTTACTATTCGCTTTACACAAGCAACACCGGTAAGCGGCAGCGTGCATTTTTTCAAAAGTTTTGATTCGCCTTTTCTGTTTGTATGAGTTGTAGCAACAATAATATTTTTTGCAGATGCTACCAAATCCATCGCACCGCCCATTCCTTTAACCAATTTTCCGGGAATTTTCCAACTGGCTATGTCTCCTGTTTCGGAAACTTCAAAAGCTCCGAGAACCGTTAAATCAATATGCCCGCCTCTTATCATAGCAAAACTCACGGCAGAATCAAAGAAAGAAGCACCTTTTACTGCCGTAACGGTCTGTTTTCCTGCATTTATTAAATCGGGATCAACCTTTTCCTTTTCGGGAAACGGCCCTATTCCGAGTAATCCGTTTTCGGATTGTAAAATAACTTCTATATTTTCGGGTATATAGTTTGCCACTAAAGTGGGTATGCCTATTCCGAGATTTACGTAGTAACCGTCTTTTAATTCTTGTGCTATTCGTTTTGCTATTCCGTTTTTATCCAGTGCCATAACATTGATGGTTTATGTAATTAAGATTAAGAATTTAAAATATTTTTAAAAGAACAAACTTACTGTGTTGTTTCAAATTCAATACGTTTTTCATAATTTACTCCCCGGAATATTCTTTGAACAAAAATACCGGGTGTATGAATTTGATTTGGGTCTAATTCTCCTGCGGGAACAAGCTCTTCAACTTCGGCAACCGTTATTTTTCCTGCTGTTGCCATCATATTATTGAAATTATTTGCCGTATTGTTATAAATCAAATTTCCGGCAGTATCTCCATATTTAGCTTTAACAAATGCAAAGTCGGCAGTCAGTGCTGTTTCCAGAAGGTGCATTTTACCGTTAAATTCTCTGACCTCTTTTTCTTCTGCAACTTCGGTACCGTATCCTGCCGGCACATAAAATGCCGGAATCCCTGCTCCTCCGGCTCTTATTCTTTCTGCCAAAGTTCCTTGAGGATTTAGCTCTACTTCAAGTTCGCCGCTCAAAAACTGACGTTCAAATTCCTTATTTTCACCCACATAAGAAGCTATCATTTTTTTTATCTGCCTGTCGCGAAGCAAAACGCCAAGCCCGAAATCATCAACACCTGCATTGTTCGAAATACATATCAGATTTTTTACTCCGCTTGCGGCAAGAGCTTTCAGGCTGTTTTCCGGGATTCCGCATAAGCCGAAACCTCCGAGCATCAGAGTCATTCCGTTTTTTACTCCTTTAATTGCTTCTTCGGCATTTTTTACAACTTTATTCATATTATAAGTTTTATGAAATTTATCATTTTAATAATTATCATCATCTTGGTTGTACTGTGAATTATTTTCAGGGTGCATTTCATCATATTTTTCACAGTCTAATTCAACACCATCGTATAAAGCAGGTTTTTTAAACGGCTCTTTAGATATTCCGAGTTTTTCATTTTTATAACAATGTTGCATATATAATGCCCATATAGGCAATGCCATAGCAGCACCCTGCCCGTCAACAGAACTTTCAAAACGAATACTTCGCTCTTCTCCGCCTACCCATACTCCTGTTACCAAATTCGGAACATATCCTATAAACCAACCGTCCGAATTATCGTTTGTAGTTCCTGTTTTTCCGGCTATCTCATTTGTGAATCCGTATTTATATCTTAATCTTGTGCTTGTTCCCATATCTACTACGGCTTTCATCAGGTCTGTCATTCTGTAAGCAGTATTTACGTTTAAAGCTTCTCTGCGTTTTGATTTGAATCTTGCTATAACGTTTCCGTTTTTATCTTCAATTCTTGTAACAAAAACAGGTTCGCTGTGAATACCTTCATTTGCATAGGTTGTATATGCCGAGACCATTTCGGACAAACGAACTTCCGCTGCACCTACGCATAGTGAAGGAACTGCAGGCAACCAGCTTTTTATCCCGGTTTTGTATGCCATCTCTCTTATTTTTACAGGTCCGTATTTCTTCATTATCCAGGCTGATATTTGATTTAAGGAATTAGCCAAACCGTATTTTAAAGAAACCATTTCTCCGTCTTTTTTACTTGTTGAAAACTTCGGAGTCCATGTAGGAGGCTCTTGCCCTTCGGGTAAATCAATAGTGATGGGAACATTGGGCACTTTATGGCAAGGAGATATTTTATCTTCCATTGCAATGGAATAAACAAACGGCTTAAAAGTAGAACCTACCTGACGTCTTGACAGAGAAACATTATCAAATTTAAAATAATTGTAATTAATATCTCCTACGTAAGCTCTTACATAGCCCGTTTGCGGCTCTACCGACATCAACCCTGCATGAAGAAAGTATTTATAGTATCTTATTGAATCCATAGGTGTCATCATCGTATCTTTTGGTCCTTTCCAAGAGAAAACTCGCATTTTTACGGGTGTGTTAAATATTTCGGCAATTGTTGCCGAATCTTTTTTAAGGTCATATTTTAACCGCCTGTATCTTTCTGTCCTTTTCATAGATTGTTTAAGGATATTATCTATTTGCTTTGTTGTCAGCCGCCAGGTAAAAGGAGCTTTTTTTCTGCCTTTTTGCCTTTTAAAGAATAACGGCTGCAAATATCCTCCCATATGTTCTGCAACAGCCTGCTCTGCATATGATTGCATTTGATAGTTAATAGTAGTATATATTTTTAGCCCGTCTCTGTATATATTATAGTTTTGACCATTTGGTTTTTTATTTTTATTGCACCACCCGTAAAGTTGGTTGGTTACCCATTCTAAAGAATCTTCTAAAAAATTATGATATTTTATTTCGTAGGCAGCCATCTTTTCCTTGTATTTTTTATATTCAGACCAATTTGCCTTTTCGGGTTTTTCGGGTTTTTCGGGTGCAACAGGCTTTTTTTTATACATCAAGATTCTTATGTATTCTCTGAAATATCTTGCAATTCCTTTTGTATGAGATTGAACACTGTATTTTAGCTTAATGGGTAACGCTCGTAAAGAATCGTAATATGCAGGTGGTTTTATTTTATAACCGTGCATTTCGGCAAGTTTGTCCTGATATTTTTCAACTTGAGATATAACTGTATTTCTTCTTCTTAAAGAATTTTCGGGATTTAATTTAGGACTGTAATATGTAGGGGCTTTTAACAGTCCGACTAAAACGGCAGCTTGTTCTAAGGTCAGAGAATCCGGAGTTGTATCGAAAAATGTTCTTGCTGCAGATTTAATTCCGAAAGCATTACTTCCGAAATCTACTGTTGTGAGATACATAGCTATTATTTCCTGTTTTGTGTAGTTTCGTTCTAATCTTACGGCTGTTACCCATTCTTTAAGTTTGGTAATAATTAAATTTGTTTTTCCGTGTAGCCCCGTCTGGTATTCTGACGAGTCAATACGCATTTTATATAAATTTTTTGCGAGTTGTTGAGTTATGGTGCTGCCTCCGCCGGACAGATTCATCGTTGCAACACCTTTAATAACCCTCAATAAAGCTCTTGCATCAATCCCCGAATGCTCATAAAACCTTATATCTTCTGTTGCAATTAAGGCATTTAATAAATTTGGAGATACGTCATTAAAATCAACTATCGTCCTGTTTTCTTTAAAAAACTTTCCTAACATTACTTGATCCGAAGAGTAAATTTCTGTTGCAAGATTTGTTTTAGGATTTTCCAACTCTTCAAAACCGGGAAGTTTCCCGAACACATTCATATTTATAAGTATAAATATAATGCCGATGAATAAAAAAGGGAATAAAACAGTAATCCAGAATATTATTAAAAAGCGTTTGTTTCTCCTTTCCATAAAATTGATAAATTATATTCAAATTCGATATAATCAAAATGTAAAATTAATAAAAAAATGTAAATCTGTTTCTCAAAAACACTACTTAAAGTCTTTAATTTTACAACTCACACACAATCAGAAACTTACTATCTTGAGTTAAATAAAATTTTGAACTTCGTTTTTTATTTACTTTAATTTGCAGTTTTTAAAATAAAATACAACACCTGTTTTTTAATATTTGTTATGAGTAAAAATCTTGTCATTGTCGAGTCTCCTGCTAAAGCCAAAACAATTGAAAAATTTCTCGGAAAAGACTATAAAGTTAAATCAAGTTTCGGACATGTACGTGATCTTGCAAAAAAGAATTTCGGAGTTGACATTAAGAATAATTTCAAGCCTGAATATATTATTATGCCTGATAAAAAGAAGGTAATTGCTGATTTAAAAAAGGAAGTTAAAAATGCAGATACCGTTATTTTGGCATCTGATGAAGACAGAGAAGGTGAAGCAATTGCATGGCATTTATTTGAAGTGCTGAAACTAAAAAATAAAAGCACACAGCGAATTGTTTTTAACGAAATTACAAAAGAAGCGATAAAAAATGCCGTAGAAAATCCCGGCTCAATTAATTTCAACCTTGTAAATGCTCAACAAGCTCGCAGAATTTTAGACAGGTTAGTCGGCTTTGAGTTGTCGGCGGTATTATGGCGAAAAGTCCGGTCAAAGTTATCTGCAGGGAGAGTTCAGTCAGTTGCCGTTCGCCTTTTAGTAGAAAAAGAAAGAGAAATAAATGCCTTTAAATCCGAAGAGTTTTACAAAGTTACGGGAGAATTTGTTTCCCCGGAAGGGGACAGGTCTTTTAAGGCTGAATTAAATAAAAAATTAAATACAGAAAAAGATGTTGTAAGTTTTTTTGAAAGCCTAACCAATCCCGAATATTATGTTTTTGATGTTGAAAAAAAACCGGGGAAGCGTTCTCCTTCCGCACCTTTTACAACATCATCGCTGCAGCAGGAAGCAAGTCGAAAGCTAGGCTTTCCCGTAAATAAAACAATGCGTATTGCCCAAAAACTTTATGAGTCGGGGTTTATAACTTATATGAGAACAGATTCCGTAAATCTGTCCTCTTTAGCTTTAAAGGCTGCAAAAGAAGTAGTCGAGAGAGAATTTGGAGATAAATATTATAAAAAAAGGATTTATAAAACAAAATCTAAAAATGCTCAAGAAGCACACGAAGCAATTCGCCCTACATATTTAGATAAAAAATCCGTTAGTAATACTTCGGACGAAGAGCGGTTATACAATCTAATCAGAAAAAGAACCCTGGCATCTCAAATGACTGATGCAGAGTTCGAAAGAACAAATGTTACCGTAGGGATAAAAGGCAAAGACTATAAATTTACAGCTTCCGGCGAAGTATTAAAATTTCCCGGATTTTTAAAAATTTATTCCGATAAAACAGAAGATACATTATTACCCGTTTTGAACAAAAATGAAAAGTTAAATGCTTTATATTTAGAGGCAACAGAGCAATTCAGCAAACCTCCGGCAAGATATTCAGAGGCATCTCTTGTCAAGCAATTGGAAGACAAGGGTATAGGACGCCCATCAACTTATGCTCCCACAATATCAACAATACAGGCAAGAGGTTATATGGTTAAAGAGAGCCGAGAAGGAGTTAAGAAGAAAGTTAAACATATTATTCTGAAAGACGGCAAAATTAAAGTAAAGAATGAAACAAAAACTTTCGGGACCGAGAAGAATAAATTATTCCCGACCGATATAGCTATGGTGGTAACCGACTTTCTTAAAGATAATTTTGAAAATATTATTGATTATAACTTTACTGCCGATGTTGAGAAACAATTTGACGAAATTGCAGAAGGAAAAATTATTTGGCATAAAATGATAGAAGACTTTTATGATGATTTTCATCAAAAAGTTGAAAATACAATAGAAAATGCTGAAAGAAATGCCGGAGAAAGAATACTGGGTAAAGACCCGGTAACAGGAAAACAAATTTCTGCCAGACTCGGAAAATACGGACCGGTTGTTCAACTCGGCACATCTGAAGATGAAAAGCTTAAATTTGCAAGTTTAAGAAAAGACCAACATATTGAAAATATCACTCTCGAAGAAGCTCTTGAGTTGCTTGAAAATTCCGGTAACGGAAGATTGCTGGGAAAAGACCCTGTAACCGGGAAAAACGTATATGTTCGTTTTGCGAGATACGGAGCCGTTGCACAACTCGGAGACGCAAAATCCGATAAAAAACCAAAGTACGCAGGTCTTTTAAAAGGAATGAATATTGATACCGTAACGCTCGAAGAAGTTCTGGAACTTTTTAAACTTCCGCGAGACATAGGAACATTTGAAGGAAAAAAAGTTGTGGCGGCAGTAGGAAGATTCGGACCTTATATCAGACACGATTCAAAGTTTGTGTCTCTGAAAAAGACTGACGACCCTTTAACAATTACCATAGAAAGAGCAGAAGAACTGATAAAAGAAAAAAGAGAAAAAGACAAAAAACGTTTAATAAAAGAGTTTAAAGAAGACGAAACCGTTAAAGTAATAAAAGACAGATGGGGAAAGCCATGCATATATTTTAATAAAAAATACATACGATTATCCGCAAAAGTAAAACCGGAAGAACTAACTTATGACGACTGTATAAAAATAGCAGAAAAAGAACTCGGTTCAACCAAAAAAACAAAAAAAACGACCCGAAAAACAAAAAAATAAAATGAGCATTTTAATTAAAGACTTTTTCATTTCTTATAATAAGGATATTTCTGAAAATTATTCGGTTTATAATAATGAAGATTTGACAGGCTCTGAAATCATAATTCCTGATGAAAACACAAAAATAGAATCTTTGCAGGCAGACCTTGCAATAATCGGAGTTCCCGAAGACAGAAACTCAAAGAATAAAGGATGTGCCGCAGCACCCGACGAAATAAGAAAAGAACTTTATAAACTTTATAAACCTTCAAAAATTAATATAGCCGATTTAGGAAACCTTAAACAAGGAAAAAATGTAAATGATACATATTCAGCTTTATCAGAAGTTGTTTACGAATGTTTTAAAAACGAAACAGCCGTTATAATTCTCGGAGGAAGTAAAGATTTAACGGTTCCGGTGTGCAGAGCATATGAAAAAGGAAACAAAAGATTCAACCTGTGCGTTATAGACTCTGTCTTTAACCTCGGTGACGAACCGAACCTGATAAGTCCGGAAAATAATCTTACACACATTATAAATAACAATAAGAAACTTTTTGCATATACTAATATCGGTTTTCAAACGTATTATAACTCGCCGCAAGAAATTAATTATATTAAAAACAAATACGAAGCAATAAGACTTGGCGAGGCAAGAACAAACCTTTTCGATAACGAACCTTATATAAGAGATGCCGATTTTGTTGTTGCAGACATAAGCAGTATTAAAATGAGCGATGCACCGGCAAATATCACACCTTCCGTTCACGGATTTTACGGAGAAGAAATGTGTCAACTTGCAAAATATGCAGGATTAAGCGATAATGTTTCGGCATTCGCATTATTTGAAATAAATCCTGAATATGATATAAGAAACAGGACATCAGCGCTGGGAGCTCAAATAATTTGGCATTTTATAGAATCATTTTACAAAAGAAAAAATGAAAATGATAAAAACATAATTACAAAATATAAAAAATATATAGTAAATATTGAAGACACATCTGAAAAACTCGTTTTTTATAAAAGCCCGAAAACAAACAGATGGTGGATTGAAGTTCCTTATCACGTTAAAAGTAACGAACTGGTATATTTGCTGTCATGCACTTTTGACGATTATATAAAAGCCGGCAGTAATGAAATTCCGGAGCGGTGGTGGAATTTTTATAAAAAATTAAATTAAAAGAAAAAGGTTTTTAAGATTCAGATTTACAATGAAATATAATATTGAGACCTAAACGTCTTATTTTAATTTTCATAAATTTAATCAATTTTTTGAGTTTAATTCAAAAAAAATTATTTATTTTGTGTTTACATGAAGAAAATATATCTATACATATTATTTTCAATACTGTCAATAGAAATATTTTCTCAGCAAGACCCGCAGTTTGCACAAAATGCTGACAACCTGCTTTTTACCAATCCTGCTTTTGCAGGAATGACAGAAGGAATTTGTGCTTCGGCAATAAACAGGCAGCAATGGATAGGTTTTGAAGGAGCACCCGCAACAACTCTCGGAGGAATACACACCGGTATAAAGTTGTTCGGAATAAAAGGAGGGATAGGTCTTTCTATAGTTGATGACAGATATGAATTTGAAAAAGATTTTCAGGCAAAAATTGCATATTCATATCATAAAAAAATAGGATTAGGAGTGTTGGGGATAGGAGCCGAAACCGGAATAATAAATAAAGATTTGAACGGCAACTGGAAATATCCGGATCCGGACGGAAGTAATGACGGATTAATACCTCAGCAAAGCGTAAGAAAAATAGTTCTTGATTTAGGATTGGGATTATTTTACAAAGTCGGAGACAGATTCTATGCAGGCATTTCTGTTTCGCATATTAACTCTCCGGATATTAATTATCCGAATATAGGCACGGCATCATTTTTGCGTCCTCACTATTTCGGAACTGCCGGTTATAATTTCAGAATGCTTAACAGCCCTGTCGAAATGCAACCGTCGGTTTTTGTTAAGTTTGACGGAACCAAGTTGCAATACAGTGCTAATATTACGGCTTTGTACAATAAAAAAATATCTGTAGGCGTTACCTATAGAAATCGCGAATCGGTAATTCCGATGGTGGGAATCAATTTACCTAACGGATTAAAAGTCGGATTTGCATATGAACTGCCCGTAACAAGAATGATAACAGTTACAAAAGGAAGTACCGAAGTTTTTGTCGGATACTGTTTTGACTTTTGGGGAGCAGGAAATAATTACAGATACAAAAGTATACTCTATTTATAAAAATTACAGAATAAAACTAAACTACTTTAATTAAAATAACACAGGTATCATGAAAAAATTGATTTTTTTATCATTTGCATTGACGGTATTGATTTTGGGAAGTTGCGGAGACAAAGGATCTCAAGGCGAATTAATAGGTGTCGGAGACGCCGGAGATTGGTTTGAACCAAATCCTTACGGAATGGTATTTATTCCTCAGGGAAGTTACAATATGGGATTAAACGACCAAGACATAACATACGCGAATACTCAGCAAACAAAAACTGTATCCATAGATCCTTTCTGGATGGACGAAACAGAAATAACAAACAGCGAATACAAACAATTTGTATACTGGGTAAGAGATTCAATTGCCAAAAGATTGCTGGTTGCAGCTGATTTCGAGGAATTCAAAAAAGAAATTGATGAAGAAAAAATGATGGCTATGAACCCCGATTATGACCATGACGATCCCGAAACCTGTTTGTTAAACTGGGAAATTGACATAGACTGGAACAGACCTGATGAGGATTTCCAAACCGCATTAAATGAGTTATACCTTCCTATGCAGGAAAGATTTTACAAACAAAAAGAAATTGATTCAAGAAAACTTATTTTCAGTTATGAATGGATTGATTTGAAACAAGCTGCAAAAAGAAGTAACCAATATTTTTATAATGAAGATTTTACGGGAGGTGAATATAAAGGAACAGTTGTAAACAGTAAAGGAGAAACCGTTCCCGTAAAAGACCGGTCTGCATTTATTATGCACGGAAAAATAAATGTTTATCCGGATACATTAGTATGGATGAGAGATTATACATATTCTTATAATGAGCCTTTTGCAAGAAGATACTTCTGGCATAATGCTTATAACAACTACCCTGTAGTAGGTGTTACATGGAAACAGGCAAATGCATTTTGCATCTGGAGAACAGACTTAATGAGAAACTATCAACAATCTCAAGGAGAACCCGTTTTTCAAGATTACAGACTTCCTACAGAAGCAGAATGGGAATATGCGGCAAGAGGAGGTTTAGACCTGTCAATGTATCCTTGGGGAGGAATTTACACCCGAAACGTACACGGCTGTTTCATTGCTAACTTCAAGCCTTTAAGAGGACGATACGGTGACGACGGTGCAAACAGAACTCTTGCAGTTAAAAAATTTGCTCCTAACGAATACCATTTGTATGATATGGCAGGAAACGTTGCAGAATGGACAAGCAATGCTTATGACGAATCTGCTTACAGTTATACTCATGATTTAAATCCTGACTACAGATACAACGCAAGAAACGAAGACCCTCCGGCATTAAAAAGAAAAGTTGTAAGAGGCGGTTCATGGAAAGACATAGCCTATTATCTTCAAGTAGGTGCCAGAACCTTTGAATACCAAGATTCTGCAAAATCATACATAGGCTTCAGATGTGTGAGATCTTACATGGGAAATGATGAGTTTGCTTGGGATGCCAATAATTTTTAAACCTACTGAAAAAATTAATTATTGAATATTTACCCCTAAGGTATTCTCGGTACATTCGTGAATACCTTAGAAATATAAAAAAGTTATTTTACGGAAAAAAATTTGTTTTAAGTTGAATAATTTTT
>CAMZKI010000020.1 GCA_947311125.1 uncultured Chlorobiota bacterium | reverse complement strand
CAATTCCGTTTTCCATGCTTGCCTTGCTTTTATACATTTCGCTTTGCCCGATTACTTGCCCGTTAGTTGCAGTTAAAGTAAAGTAAGGGTCTCCGTTTTTTGCTTCAAGCCTTTTAAATCTGTTATCGTCTTGTGAGTTTTTTTTAACAGACTCAATACCGTTATTGCAGGCAGCTTTAGTTGTGTATCCTTCGCTGGTAAGAATAACTTGACCGTTACTTGCTTTTAAGTTAAATTGAAATTCGCCGTTTTTTCTGGTTGTAATTACAAATTTTCCCATAATTAAAATATTAAATTAACAGCATAAAGTTAAATATTTATATTTAATTTCAAAATTACACAGGGTTTTATTTGCTAATTATGTCCTGAGTTTTTGTTATTTTGTTTATTCGTAAGCAAATAAATTATCGGCAATAAATAGGACATTGTATCAATAAAACTTGTTTCCATGATTTTATGTTTTTTTGTTTTAGTTTTTATTCAATGTCTCAACTCTTATTTTGTGTTTTTCTGTGTCTGATTTTGAAAAATCGCCTTTATAAATTGCTTTTTCCCATTCTCCGTACATCGGATTAGGAAAAATAATAAATTCTGTGCCGAATAAATCTTTGTATTTGGTTACAGAGTCATTTCTTGCCGTATTATCTTCATATTTGAACTTCTCATCAAAGTCTCGTAAATTATCGCCGAGGTACATAATTACATCGTAATTTTTAAGAACAGAGTCTCGTCGTTCAGTTTTGTCAGAAGTTTGGTCTTTGAATAAGAGGTGTTTTTTATCTGCAAAAGGGAACTTTTCTTTTTTGAGATTTTCAAGAGTCGGCTCAATGTTTTCGATGCTTCTGTTTGAAACATAGAAAATTTCAACACCTTTTTCTTTTGCATAATTCATAAACTCTACAGAGCCCGGCAGAGCTTTTGCCGTTTTTTCATTTACCCATTTTGACCAGCTTTCTTTTTCGAAATGTTTTCCTTCGGATATTAGGCGTGCGTTATACGGGCTGTTGTTTAAAACGGTTTCGTCAATATCTGCTATTATTGCTTTAGGTTTCTTTTTTCTTATTTTAAATTTTTCTTTTTTTAATCTCTCGTTAAGAACCCTTTTTGCAAAATTAAAAGTTTGATAATAAACTGCTTTTGCTTCTGCTGATTTTTGAAACCATAACGTTGCTCCTGTCTGGTATTCTGAACCGGAAACATTACAGGTGTCTTTTTTAACAATAACATTTTCTTCTGTGTTTTTTTCTTTGTCGCAACATGATGAAAATGCAAAAACCGTTGATATTGCTATTATAACTACTTTTTTCATTTAATTTAGTTTTTAAAATTATAAATTAATATTTCTAATTAATATTTCTATAAATCTTTATTTTTTGAATCAATGATAATAGTAACAGGTCCGTCATTTATAAGAGATATTTGCATATCAGCACCGAATTTCCCGGTTTTCACCTCTTTTCCTGTTTCATTTTCACATATTTTGATAAATTTTTCATACAAAGGAATTGCAATATCCGGTTTTGCAGCTTTAATATAAGAAGGTCTGTTGCCTTTTTTTGTTTTGGCATGAAGCGTAAACTGGCTTACAATCATCATTTCTCCGCTTATGTCTTTTAAAGATAAATTCATAATCCCGTTTTTATCGTTAAAAATTCTTAGTCCGGAAATTTTTCTTGACATCCATATTAAATCTTCTTCTGTGTCGTCATTTTCAAAACCTGCTAATACCAACAGACCTTTTCCGATGTTTGATTTTATTTCTCCTTTAATACTGACAAAGCACCCGCTGACTCTTTGTATTACAATTCTCATTTTATAAATCCTTTTTTTATTAATAACTCGGCAATTTGCACAGCGTTTAAGGCAGCTCCTTTTCGTAAATTATCTGCAACAATCCACAAATTTAAACTTTTTGCCTGTGAAAAATCTCGCCTTATTCTGCCGACAAAAACATCATCCTTGCCTTCTGCAATTATCGGCATAGGATAAATATTGTTTTCAGGTTCGTCATAAACAGTTACTCCCGGCATTTCATTAAGTAACTTGTATATTTCTGACAATTCAAAGTCATTTTCAAACTCAATATTAACGGCTTCGGAATGTCCGCCGACAACCGGAACTCTCACGGCTGTTGCCGTAACATTGATGTCACGGCTTAAAATTTTATGCGTTTCATTAACAATTTTATCTTCTTCTTTGGTATACCCGTTTCGGGTAAAAACATCACAATGCGGAAGACAGTTGTTATCAATTTTATACGGATATGCCCTTTCTCCGTGAACATTTATTCTTTCGTCTTTAAGTTGTCGAAGAGCCTTTTTGCCTGTTCCGGTTACCGATTGATAGGTTGATACAACTATCCGCTTAATTTTATATTTTTTATGTAAAGGATATAGAACCATCAACATTTGTATTGTAGAGCAGTTAGGGTTGGCAATAATTTTATCTTCGGCGGTTAATAAGTTCCCGTTAATTTCCGGAATTATTAACTTTTTACCGACATCCATTCTCCATGCCGATGAATTATCTATAACAAAAGTTCCGTTTTTTGAAAATTCAGGAGCATATTCCAAAGAAATTTCAGAACCGGCAGAAAAAATTACAACGTTGGGTCTGCTTTTGACTGCATCTTGAATTGAGCCTATCTTAAACTTTATATTATTCAGTGTAACAAACTTTCCCTCTGATTTTTCGGAAGCAACCGGAATAAACGCTTTAATCGGAAACTTTCGTTCTTCAAGAACCTTTAATAAAACTTCTCCTACTAATCCGGTAATACCTACAATAGCAATATTCATATTAAATTTTATATAAAGTCTTATCAAGTGTTATTGATTCAAAGAGTAACTTAAAAAGTAGAGAACAAATATTTGTAGATCGAAGATTAATAGAT
>CAMZKI010000019.1 GCA_947311125.1 uncultured Chlorobiota bacterium | reverse complement strand
TGGTACCACCTGGAATTGAACCAGGGACACACGGATTTTCAGTCCGTTGCTCTACCAACTGAGCTATGGTACCTTTTTTTAATTTTGCGTGTGCAAAGATATGCAGTTTTTTTTATTTGCAAAAAAACAAAACATTTTTTTTACAATTCTTTAGTTTCTTAAATTCAGAACATAATATTTAATCTTATATAACATCAGATTTTCTCTTTCTTGTTTTTAAAACAATCTCTTTTATCTTTGCACGAATAATTTTTAACTAAAAATTTATTTTAATGAATAAAACTTCTGCTCAATATAATCCTGCAGTAACAGAGGATAAGTGGTATAAATACTGGCTTGATAACAAACTCTTTAAATCAGTTCCCGATAAACGAGACCCTTTTACGATAGTAATTCCTCCGCCTAACGTAACCGGCGTTTTGCATATGGGGCATATAATGAATAATACCATTCAGGATATTCTTGTAAGAAGAGCACGTATGCAGGGCAAAAACGCCTGTTGGGTTCCGGGAACCGATCATGCTTCAATAGCAACGGAAGCAAAAGTTGTTAACAAACTAGCCGAAGAAGGCATAAATAAAAAAGACATAAGCAGAGAAGACTTTTTAAAACATGCATGGGACTGGACTCACAAACACGGGGGAATTATACTGGAGCAACTTAAAAAACTCGGAGCTTCCTGCGATTGGGACAGAACAAAATTTACCCTTGATGACGATTTATACAGAAGTGTTATAAAAGTTTTTATTGACTTGTATAATGAAGGCTTGATTTATCGGGGAATAAGAATGGTTAATTGGGACCCTAAAGCCAAAACAGCTGTTTCTGACGAAGAGGTAGAATATAAAGATGAAAAATCAAAACTTTATTACGTAAAATATAAAATTTCAGGCACAGACGAATATATTACAATTGCAACAACACGACCGGAAACAATTATCGGAGATACCGGAGTATGTGTTCATCCGAACGATGAAAGATACAAGCACCTTAAAGGAAAAAAAGCAATAATCCCTCTCGTAAATCGTGAAGTTCCCGTAATTTTTGATGAATATATTGACATAGAATTCGGAACGGGAGCTTTAAAAGTTACTCCGGCACACGACGAAAATGATTATATGCTCGGGCAAAAACACAATTTACAGGTTATTGATATTTTTAATGATGACGGAACAATAAGTAAAGAAGCCGGAATTTATGAAGGTATTGACCGTTTCGACTTGCGAAAATCCATAATCGGCGACCTGGATAAAGCCGGTAATTTGGTTAAAATCGAAGACTATGTTAATCGTGTCGGTTATTCGCAAAGAACAAACGTACCCATTGAGCCGAAACTTTCTATGCAATGGTTTCTGAAAATGGAGGAACTTGTAAAACCTGCTGTTGAAAACGTAAAAAGCAATAATATCCGCTTTTCTCCCGAAAGATTTAAAAACACATATTTTCACTGGATGGAAAACATCAGAGACTGGAATATATCCCGACAACTTTGGTGGGGGCATCGTATTCCGGCATATTATCTGCCCGACAGTAACGAGTTTGTAGTTGCCGAAAACATTGAAAAGGCTCTTGAGCTTGCAAAGAAAAAAACAGGTAATAAAAATTTGAAACAGGAAGATTTACGTCAAGACGAAGATGTGCTTGATACCTGGTTCTCTTCTTGGCTTTGGCCTATTTCGGTTTTCAACGGAATAAACGAACCCGATAACCCGGAAATAAATTATTATTACCCGACCAATGTTTTGGCAACCGGTCATGACATTATTTTTTTCTGGGTAGCCAGAATGATTATTGCGGGGTATAAATTTCGTAAAGAGCAGCCTTTTAAAGACGTTTATTTTACGGGGATGGTAAGAGATGAGAAAAGACGGAAAATGTCAAAATCGCTCGGTAACTCACCTGACCCGCTCGATTTAATTAAAAAATACGGTGCCGACGGGGTGCGTTTCGGTATGATGCTTTGCTCACCTGCCGGAGGGGATTTGCTCTACAATGACAGCCTACCGGAACAAGGCAGAAATTTTTCAAATAAAATATGGAACTCATATCGTTTGATTAAATCTTGGCAAATTGACGAAAATATTTCACAACCGGAACATTCAAAACTTGCCGTTGATTGGTTCAAAAATAAATTTAATGAGCAAATAAAAGACCTTAACAAACAATACGAAACCTTTAAGCTTTCAGAAGCATTAATGACGGTTTATCGCCTGTTTAAAGACGATTTCTCATCTTGGCTGCTTGAAATTGTAAAACCTGATTATCAAAAACCGGTTGATAAAATAACATATAACGAAATTATTGATATTTTCGATAAATTGTTGCGTATTTTACACCCCTTTATGCCGTTTATAACCGAAGAAATTTGGCAAAACATTAAGAAAAGAAAAAACGGTGAAAGCATTATGGTTGCCGATATGCCGATTCCTCAGGTATATAATGAAGAGTTACTTTCAAATTTTGATACGACAAAAGAAATCGTAGCCCAAATAAGAAATATCAGAAAAGAGAAAAACATTCCGTTTAAAACAAAACTAAAACTTTTTTATAAAGACGATAAGAAAAACTACAATAAGACTTTTGAAAGTGTAATAACAAGATTAAGCGGAACGGAGAAAGTTGAAAGTATTAGCGAGAAACCCGAAAATGCAATACAGTTTGTAATTAAGAAAGTTGAATATTTTATACCGGTAGGAGATTTGATAGATAAAGATACTGAACTAAAGAAATTAAAAGAAGAACTTAACTATACGGAAGGCTTTTTAAATTCGGTCTTGAAAAAGTTAAGCAATGAAAAGTTTGTAAATAATGCTCCTGAGCAGGTAATAAAAAAAGAAAAAAATAAGCAAGCCGATGCTGAAGCAAAAATTAAAGCATTAGAGGAGCAAATTAAGAATTTGGAAAGCTAAAAAAATAAAATGAATAAAGACTATTATTGCGTAATAATGGCAGGCGGCACCGGAACCCGCTTTTGGCCGCTAAGTAAAACCCAAAAACCCAAACAATTTTTGGATATACTCGGAACAGGGAAGACGCTTCTGCAGCAAACCTACGACAGATTTGCAAAAATTTGTCCTCCCGAAAATATTTATATCGTTACAAATGAGATTTATACGGGTATTACCAAAAAGCAAATTCCGAAACTTAGCAGTTCTCAGATTCTTTCTGAACCGCTGAAAAGGAATACAGCACCTTGTATTGCATATTCAAATTTAAAGATTAAAGCTAAAAACCCTGATGCAAAAATTGTTACGGCTCCTTCCGACCATCTTATTCTTGATGAAAACAACTTTGCTGAAGTAATAAAAAAAAGCTTTGAATTCGTTGCATCAAATAATTCTTTGCTGACACTCGGAATTAAGCCTTCCCGACCGGAAACCGGCTACGGATATATACAAAAAGACGATAAAAGCCCTGAAAACTTTCCCGAAATATTTAAAGTAAAAAGCTTTACGGAAAAACCGGACAGAAAAACTGCCGAAATGTTTTTGCAAAGCGGTGAATTTTTATGGAACTCGGGAATTTTTATTTGGTCTTTGAAAAGTATAAATAAAGCTTTTAGCCGATATTTGCCCGATATTGCAGGTATGTTTTCGGATACGAGGCTATTATCGACACCTGAAAAAGAAAGTGCGTTTATAAAAGAGGTATATTCAGAATGCGAAAGTGTGTCAATTGATAACGGAATTATGGAACATGCCGAAAATGTATTTGTTATGCCTTCGGATTTCGGGTGGTCGGATTTAGGCACATGGGATTCATTATATGAAAACAGCCAAAAAACACCTGACGGAAACGTGATAAATTCGGATAAAATTCTTTGTTACGACACAGAAAATACTATCATAAACATTTCCGATGATAAACTATTGGTTGTTGAAGGGCTGAAAAATTATTTAATAGCGGAATCTGACAATGCTGTTTTAATTTGCCGTAGAGATAATGAAAAAAGAATTCGAGAATTTGTAAAAGATGTCGAAGATAAAGTCGGTAAAAAATTCATTTAAATTTAAAAAGTGACCTGTTTATAAAAAAACCTCAACTAAAGAGCTGAGGTTTTTCATTATTATTAATTCTGTCTTAGAACTCCCATAGGTCATGTTCATAGTTGAAAATCTCTTCTTTAATTCTTTCAGATTCAAGAAGGACATCTAAACCTGTTGCATACTCCTGAATCAAACGATTGTCATAAACATTCGACTCTTTAAAAATATATCCGTCAAACATCCTTTTTACAAAGAAATCGTCATATGAAATTTCTTGCGATTGGTTTCTGGGGTTATAAATCGGCTGGCTTGCAAAAATATTTCTTGCTTCAGGGAAGAATACCCAAAATAATTGTTTGTATCTTTCTTCCTCTCTGTCTAAATCATCATCTCTGTAATAAACACGTATAGGACATAATCCGATAATGCGAGCTTCCATCACAGAGCGTTGTTTGTCAAAAATCCAGCGTTCTTTTATAAGTAATTCTTTAACTTCGCTTACGTCTGCCGGTTTTTTAGTTATAAGAGGTATTGTTTCACCTGTTTCAGGGTCAATGTCATAAGTTGTGTCAACTCCGGCACCGAATCTTTCATCTATCTCGTTAAGAGTAAATTGAGTCATGAATTCATCGGATGCAAACGGGGTTAAACTTTTATTTTTAATTCCCCACATCATTAATTGTATGAGACTTTTTCTGTCTTCCATTTCTTCTGTCGGGTAATATAACGAAAGGTTTCTTTTTTCAGTCAAGTTTATTCTTCTTGTAATAACTTTAGACCACATTACATCGGCTTCTCTGATATACTGAAAAGGAACCGGTTTTCTTTTTGATGTTATATGTTTAGTATAAACACCGTCAACACCCTGTGCATCAGTAGTTGTAAAAATGCCGGATATTAAAAAGAACCCGATGAGTAAAAACATTATTTTTTTCATATCAATTAATTTTTAGGGGAAATCCCTGATGACTATTTTATTAATTATACCTATAACGTATAAAATGATTTATTTATTTTAATATTTATCTGAGTTTTAATACTAAGTCATTAATTTTTCTCGTTCTGCCGTCAGGTCCTACAGCTTTAACACCTTCTATAATAACACGAGAATTTCTTTTAGCTTTTCGTATTACGGATTTCTGCTGAGGCGTAAATTTTCTGCTGTTTGATTTAGCGCTTTCATCAAATCCTCCGATGTTACATGTTACGATAAATTGAGTTATTCTGTAACTTAATTCGAAGTCAAAATTTTCCATCGTAGCATTAATCCCGCTTAAAGCAAGTAATGTTGATTTAGGACACGGTCCTCCTTTATAATAAGAAGAGCCTTTTGCTCCTATTGTTGTAATAGGGTCAGGCAATGTTTTTACGCGAAATTCTTTTGATCCGAGAGCTCTTCCGTTAGCCGAAACGGTAACTTTTGTTTTTCCGGGTTTCTTAACTCTTACAATATACTTAGAATTTCCTTTCGGTATCATAGTTCCGCCGGCAACACTTGCTTTTATCTGGTCGGCAGGAGTTCCTGCTGCAGTAACCGTAACGGGGTTGTCTACACCTATATAAAATACGTTCATTTTATCAGGAGATACACTTACACTCGGAACAGCTACCTGGTATTGGCTTTCAAACGGAAATGAGTCTAACTCTGAAGTTCCCGGTCTTTGTACAAGAATTTTTCCTTTGAGAGTGTAGATGCCCGGAGCTCCTGTTCTTACACTGTAAATTCCTCTTTTTTGGTTATCAAAAGAATCAATTTCAGTACCGTTATCTAAAATAATTACAGGGTTTTGAGTAGTATCCGATGCTCCGACAAATATTTGTGCGGTATAAGTTTCGCCTGATAATACATACCCTTTTTCAGTTTTAACAATGGCATTCAAGTTTGTAAATTTATACGACTTAGCGTCTACCTGGTTTAAAAGTGTATTAATAACATCTGATTCTGCATTCAGAACATCTGTTTTAAATTTTGTCAGCATAGTTATTGCTGCAACCAGAGGAAGTTGTTCAAAATTAGCTCTTTCCCATGTTTTTAACTCACCTCCCTGCCCCTTAATATCATCAGTATTAAGATTTGTCTCTATACTTTTAATTATAGCTTCAGCTTTAGGAACACCCTCTAACTCAGCATTTAAGTCTTTAACAAACTTATTAATTCTTTCTTTCAGCAAAGTAGCTCTGCTTTTTTTACCCTCTACTTTTTCTTCCAGCATAACTCTGGTAGGAGTTTCTTTATCTTTTTTATTTTCGATGGTAATAGTTCCTTCTTTTAAATACTTTTCATAATCTTCCCCTGCATCCAGTAAAAGCTTTTTTTGAATTTCTGTAATTTCATCTTTCAACTCTTTGCTGAGAATACTTATTCTGTCTGCCTTTTCTTTCCAAGGTCCGACTTTCTTTTTGTTTGCTTCGTATTTAGCATTAAATTTGGCATAAACCTCGTCATTTTTACTGTTTATACCTTTTTCGGTTTTTGATAAACTGTCATTCACCAAGACAAACGCATTTAATATCTCTGCTGACACGTTCATTGCAAGCAATGCCGTCAGAATAAGATACATCATATTTATCATCTTCTGCCTTGGAGATAATTTTCCGTGTCCGCTCATAATCTGTATGTTTTAAAATTAAACAATAAATTAAAATTCATGTAAAAAATGTAATTAGTCCATTTTTACGTTCATGGCACTAAGCATATTTCCGTATACAGTATTAAGAGCTTCTAATTTTTGTCCTAATTTTGTAATTTCTTGGTTGTATTTTCTTGAATGCTCAACTGAACCTTGAAGGTCAGACATCATTTGTTCAAGATCAGTTTCGTTAAGTTGTAATTCAAAAATAGCATTTAAAGCGGACAGATTCTTGTTCAGACTGCTGATATGTGTATTATATTCGGAATTGCCATCCTTTAAAGATGAGAAGTCTAAATCCATTGAGCTTGTCAATCGTTGATATGCGTCTGCAAACTCTTCTCCGCCTTTTGAAACTTTTTCCGATACACCGTTAAATGCATCTGATAAGTTTTCCGCAGAATAATTAACGGCTTCTGCAGATTTTGTAAATGTACCTGCTAATTCGGATACTGAGGAAGATGCATTTTTCATATTATCCGTAAATTCGTTTGTTGCAACTGCAGCGTCTGTTATATCAGTCATTTGTGCTACCTGAGTGTTTAGTTTCTCAATACCTGAGCCGAATTTTTCAAAAAGATTTGTATCTCCGGCTTTCTCTATCATCTCATTGAATTTGGTAATTGCATCTGATGGTGAAGCAGGTAAAGTTTCTTTTTCAACGGGAACATCGATAGCTCCGTCCAATCCTGCTAATTGAGGATATACAAGTGTCCAGTCTAATTCTTCGTGTAACGGCTCGAAAGCAGAGAAAAAGAATATGATTGCCTCAACTGAAAGGCCTATCGTAAGCATTACTCCCGCAAAGGGCCAATGCATTAATTTAAATAATGCACCCATTAAAACTACTGAAGCACCCCATCCGTATAAGTACTTCATAAATACTTTAAAGCTGTGACTCTCTATGAAATTAGCCATAATATAAAATTTTAGAATTAATAAT